>NZ_DATFKB010000001.1:0-19624 GCF_035268865.1 Salinivirga sp.
TACCATAATTACGCACCTAACGGTGCTTTCAAAATACAAAAAAGTCTCGTAGAGATGATATTATGGTAGAAAAATTGATCAAAAATAAAATTTCGCCGCGACAAATCGTAAAACATTGGTAATAAATAAATTATCGGCGAAAGGGTATGGGGTAAAACAGAATTGACTTCCATAATTCGTTATAATACAGCTTATTATTAAGTGCGAAACTTCAATTATTTAAAAAGAAAATCAAGCTGCCTGCAAGCTTAAGGTAAAGCTTGATTTTCAATTTGTATACTGGCACCCTATAACCTTTATACAATTTTTTCTCCCCTCCAGCACATATTTAGTCCTCCTAACAAATAACTTTTTCATTTCCCAACTACAAAAATGGTTCGATTGTAGGTTTAAAATACGAATTTATCAATTATTACTTTTTGAAAACATCAAAATTAAAATCCTGTTTGTCTTAAATTTTAAAACAAAACCAAGGGTTATTTGTATGAGCATTATGCAATCCAAAACACTATTAAATAGATAATTAAAGGTTTTTTTATATTTTTTTCAAACTTTTTAAAACAATTCCTATATTAGAACTGTTCTAATTAACGAAAGATGAAAAACAATCCTAAAAATATAAGGAAAATTATAAGTGACCACAATCTTAGGGTCACCCCTCAGCGAATAGCCGTTTTGGATGCACTAAGAAATTTAAAGAGCCATCCTACAGCTGACCAAATTATTCAGTTCATTCGCAGGGAGTATCCTAATTTGGCAGTGGGCACGGTGTATAATGCACTGGAAACTTTTAGTGAAAAAGGCATAATTAAAAAAGTAAAAACCGACCAGGATGTAATGAGATACGATGCCTATACAGACAAGCACTTTCATCTTTATTGTGAAGAATCAAATCGAATAGAAGACTATTATGATAATGAATTAAAAGAATTGATAGAAAATTATTTCGAGAAGAAAACAATAAGGCATTTTAATATAGAAGACATACAAATACAAATAAATGGTAAGTTTATCGACTACCATAGAAAACATTAATTATTTAATCAGTTTAAAATTAAAATTATGAATCAATTAGAAATAATAGGACACAAAGAAGAGGACACAAAAAAAATTGCGTTAAAGCTAAACGAGCTATTGGCAGATTATCATATGTTTTACATGAATTTACGAGGGCTCCACTGGAATATTAAAGGTCCCCAGTTTTTTGCTTTACACAACAAATTCGAAGAATTGTATGACAATGCTGCTGAGAAAATCGACGAAATTGCAGAACGCATTTTATCCATCGGAGAAACACCTGTGCACTCATTAAGTGAATACACAAAAAAATCAGGACTCAAAGAGGAATTAAATGTAAGCGAAGCCGCAGCTGCAATTGAAGTAGTACTTAATGGCTTTAAGTATTTGCTTGCCCAACAAAAAGAGATTTTAGAGCTTGCCGACGAATTAGATGATGAAGCCACTAATGCAATGATGGGCGATTACATCTCAGAACAGGAAAAGCTTGCTTGGATGTTTCATTCCACAACTCGCTAATTTAGATGCACAAGAAAGGTTGGTACATTGGGTACCAACCTAAAGATAATTTTTAATACTATTTATAAACCATTAAATTAATCACACATGGAACCTAAAGAAAATTCTTTTCCATTAATTGGGGACAAACTCCCTGAAATGACAGTACAAACCACACATGGTGTAAAAAAATTACCAGAAGATTACAAAGGTAAATGGCTAGTGTTATTCAGCCACCCTGCAGACTTCACACCGGTTTGCACCACTGAATTTATAGCATTTGCAAAACGCAAAGAAAAGTTCGATGCGCTTAACGCAGAATTGCTTGGTTTATCGATCGACCAAATTTTCTCGCACATTAAGTGGGATGAGTGGATCGAAGAGAACATGGATGTGCAAATTCCATTTCCTATTATAGCCGACATGGACGGTGCTGTAGCCGGCAAATTGGGCATGGTACACCCAGGTAAAGGAAGTCAGACAGTTCGCGCAGTATTTCTGGTAGACCCTGATAGTAAAATTCGCATTATTCTTTACTACCCTCAGGAGATTGGTCGTAACATGGAAGAAATCTTGCGTGCCCTCGAAGCACTTCAGGTTTCAGATAAGCAAAAAGTTGCTATGCCTGCAAACTGGCCAAACAATGATTTCATGAAAGACCGTGTTATTATTCCACCAGCAAATAATGTACAGGACGCTAAAAAACGTAAAGATCAATACGAATGTTATGACTGGTGGTTTTGCCACAAAGAATATAAAAAGTAATAAAAGTCAAAACAAACTCAAAAGCGGGCCATTTTGCCCGCTTTTATTTTACATTTTCCTTCGCGTTTCAATAAAACTATGTTAAAATACTCAATTAATAATGTTATTAGTCTTTATTGAAAGAAAAAAAAACTTAAAACAAAAGCATTTAGAATGCCTTAAAGATGCATTAACATTTTATTAATAAAAGCCACAAAATCTTTTTCCTTTATAAATTCAAATATTACTATATTGCAACTTTAATAGCTAATGGGAAAAACGCAGGAAAATATTATAATTTCTTACAGTGGTAAACTCAACTACGAAATTATTAATGAGTTACTGGAGGATCTGAATAATCAGATGAAAAACTCAGATCTTACAACGTTATGCCGTAAACGGGTTTACTCAACAGCTGTAGAATCGCTGGAAAATATTCTGCGTCACGCAAAGCAAACATCCGATAAACACCTACCCCGCTTTGCAGTAAAAGAAAATTCAGATAGTATCATGATTGAGACCTGCAATCTTGTTTCTATGGATCAGCGTAATGAACTACAAGAAAAAATTGAATACATTAATGCCAACAACAACCGGCTAAAACAAGTCTTTGCAGAAAAATTACGTAATAGCCACATTAGCAAAGAAGGAGGCGCTGGGTTAGGCGTTTATATTATTGGCAAAAATGCAGGAAGAAAAATAGCATACTCATTCGATCGTGTAAACGAAAAAGAATCGTATTTTTGTTTAAAAATAAAGATATTGCAGCATGGATAAAATCAACATTGAAGAAACAAAGGCTACACCCGCAATTACACTTGATGCTGAGAATCTGAAATTTGAAATTGCAGGTTGCTCCAGACCGGAAAATGTACGGGAATTTTATATGCCGGTTATCAATTGGTTTGAAAAAGTACTGGAAGATACCGATGCAATACGTGCCAATATTAAAGACGATCAAACAATCAATTTTGATTTTAAACTATCTTATTTCAATTCTGCATCTGCAAAATTTATTCTTGACATACTACTATACATCAACCAATTACACAGCAGCGACATCGACATTAAAATTAACTGGCACTACGAAGAAGGTGACGAAGATATGCGCGATGTGGGTGAAGAACTTGCCGAAATGGTTGACTTTGAGTTCAAATATATTATGATGAGTGAGTAGAATTCTCCTCATCACCCTCCTTAGTGAATTTTTTATCAATATCCACCAAATCCGGAAAATATTTATTTACAGTATCTCCGTTTTTCTTTAATTGAATATCTTTCCAACGCTTAATTCGCTCCCTGTTGATCTCTTGTTTTGCATCTGTCAATGCCTCATACGCATCACGCTGCACCCGATCGTTCTGGTTGACCATAAGCTCAGATTTACGCTCAAGCTCTTCTCTAAACAAGTGTCGCTCATGAGCAAACTCCAGCACCTGCTTTCCTGCTTTTTGACTCAAAGCAGCTTGCTCTGCCTCTAAAAGCTCATCATACGGGCCTCTTGAACTAATAAGCTTTACAAAAACAGGTGATATCTCGATAACCACAAAAAGCAGTAGAATAAACAGCGATGCCCAGTAAACGGTTTTTTCTTCTTCCTGTAATTCGTTTAATGCCCGCAGACGTGAAAGAAAACCATTGGCTCGAGAAATTACAATCTGATTTGTGGCAGCCAACTCATCTTTTTTCTGATTAAGTGCCGCAATACGTTCATTATTTGACGCAATTTGGGGTACAATACGCGTGCGCAGCTCCTTGAGTTCCTCAACAGCAAAAGCATATTCGCGCTGTTTTTCTTTATAAACAGGTCCTTTGCCCATTACACCTACTGGGCTTCTACCTTCAGCTTCAGCTATCATTAAATCATAAAGTTCATTCCGGCGCTCAGCTTTTTTATTAATCAATTGCTGCAGAGAATCATTTTCCTGACGTAGCTGCTCAATTTCACCAAACTGGTTTGATACGCTTTGCATCTGTTCCTGTCGCATTTCAAGTTGAGCTTTTTGGACCTGCAAATCAATCTCCTTTTCAAACAATTTCATTTCAATAGGCCGGGCTACAACAACTGCAATAAATACTGCAAGAATTATTCGTGGCAGGGCCATCACAAACTCCTTACCCCATTTCCGTTCTTTTTTAAGACTCGCTACCAGGTACCAATCGAGGAAAAAAATCAATATTCCCCAAAAAATGCCAAATACAATGGCTAGCGGTATAGAGTTAAAAACCAAATGGAATGCATATCCGCCCGATATTGAGGCTACAATACCAGTTAGAAAAACCACTATACCTATCCCCATAAACATATTAATCTCCGTGGGACATCTTTTCAATAAATAAAGGCGAGCACCTGAGCACCATAAGAAGAAACGAGCCACTGCTCCTCCTTGCCAGGTAGTAGTATTTGTTGATTTATTCATGCTAAAGTCTTTATTCAAAATTACGAATCTTTTAATAAAATATTGGCGCTCTGTAAAAGATATTTATCAAGATCATTTAAAACAGTAAAACTCTATACAACAGTAAAAAAATCAACTCGTTAAAAAATAAAACCTACTCATCGGACTTAATAAAATATAACTATTTAGAGTTCAACGACGGCCCAATATTTGTATCTTTGCACTCGAATTCAGCATTTTCAAACGCTACAACAACTATGGGAAGAATACTCGCCATTGATTATGGACTAAAAAGAACGGGACTGGCAGTTACAGATCCCGACAGAATAATTGCCAGCGGCCTGACCACTGTAGCAACACATACACTATTAAATTTCATATCCGGATATTTGGCTAAAGAACAAGTAGACGAAATAGTTGTTGGATTACCTGTACAAATGAATAATACACCATCGGAAACAGAACCGCACATCAGGGGGTTTCTGAAAAAACTGGGTAAAAAGTACCCTCAAATACCTGTGCGCCGTGTTGATGAGCGCTTTACCTCAAAAATGGCACAGCAATCAATGCTTGATGGTGGATTAAAAAAAACGCAAAGACAAAACAAAGCACTTGTCGATGAGATCAGTGCTACTATAATTTTACAAACTTATCTAAATAAGCCATTTTAAGATGATATATCCTGTTACCATTATTGGTCACCCAACACTCAGAAAAAGAGCAGAAGAAGTAGATCAAAACTACCCTGACCTTGAAAAAATTATTGACAACATGTTCGAGACCATGTATGAATCTGATGGCGTGGGACTTGCAGCTCCACAAATAAATAAATCAATAAGAATCATTGTAATTGATGGAGCCCCCATGGCCGAAGACGACCCGGACTTAAAAGATTTTAAAAAAGTACTTATAAACCCGGAAATGGTCGATGAATGGGGAGAAGAAAAACTATTTAATGAAGGCTGCCTGAGTATTCCGAATATAAGAGAAGATGTGAACCGCCCGAGCGAAATTAAGTTAAAATACTATGACCGGGATTTTAATCTAAAAGAAGAAGAATTTAAAGGTACACAAGCCCGCATAATTCAACATGAATATGATCACCTTGAAGGGATACTTTTTACAGATCGCATTTCTCCTTTAAGGAAAAAAATCCTCAAAAGCAAATTACTTGGTCTCTCGAAAGGTAAATTTAAAGTTTCTTACAGAACCGTTTTAGGTAAAAAATAAGTACATGAGAGCTTTCTTTGTTTTATTAATCGTTGCCTTTTTGGGTTTGTCCATGTATAATGGTTGTAAGCGGAACCAGGAGCAAACACTCAGCGAAAAAATAGCACATAAAGAGCAAGCCCTTTCCAAAATTTCAGCGAAAAGACCTTTGAACAAAAAAGAGGTAAAGTCCTTGCTTACCCTCTATGAAAAATTCTACAAAGAAAACCCCAAAGACACGCTTGCAGCGGCATTTATAATCAATGCCGCTCAAGATGCAATGCAGAGCCAAATGTATCAAAAGGCCCTGCATTATTACGATATTGTGGAAACAGATTTTGTAAATACTGCCCACTACCCTATGGCAATATTCATGAAAGCATTTGTATATGACCAGACTATGGATACGGCACATGCCAGAATATACTACAATAAATTCATTGAAAAATTTCCGGGACACAAACTGACAGATGATGCCCAAATTTCGTTGCTTAACCCTGGAAAAAGCGCCAAAGAATTTGTAACCAGCTTTGAAAAACAGCAGCAGCCAGAATAATCTTATGGGTGAAAACAAACTACCCGATTTTTCCGTAGTCAGGCTCTCAGGCATGCAGGCCATTAAAGAAGCCAAAAAATTAGATGACAAAGCATTTGAGGGACATCAAAAAATCAGCTTAAATGAACTACGTTCCATAGCCGATCAGGGTGGTCTTTTCGGGATTATCTATAAGCAAAAAATGGTAGCTGAAGCGCAGCTTTTATTCAGGAGTACGGGATTCTATAACCTTGAATATGAAAGCTCAGCTTACTGTTATGGGATAGCTGTAGACGAAAAGTTCAGAGGAAAAGGGTTGGCGCATTTACTTATAGCCAGAATGGAAAAGGAAGTCCGCAATAACAGTCTGAAAACCCTGTATCTGGCATGCCGACCAGAAAATTATGCAAGCCTGAAGTTATGGAATAGCCTTGAATATAAAGTCTGCGCCTACAAAGATCGTTATTTTGGGCCCGACACTATTGCAGATACCAGGTTGTTGCTGTACAAAAACATTTCGGGAAAAAGCACTCGAAGCAGCTTGCATATCACCTCGCTCCCTCTTAAAAACGATGAGTGTGATATTGATTTGCGGAATAATATTGCCAATTTGTTAGCGAAACACAGCGAAATTATAATTAGAATTAAATCTGCTGATAAACGGCTGGTTTACGAAATATATAAGACTCAATAGACCTTTATTCAGTAACTGTGTGTCGGCCATTGGCAAGAAAAACAATATTGGGCAATTGTTTTGTCCTGTTAAAAATATCATAGCCATTCTTAAGATCAGACCATAAAGCCAATTTATCTTTATCGTCATTGTATTTAATGCATAGGGCATCGTATCGGTCTCTATCCAGCCTTGACGGGAAAATAGTAACCGGAATATTGTCCTGTCCGGAATTTTTGGCATCTATACAAATAAGATATAGCTCCTTAATGTAATCATTGGTAATAGGAATACACCCAATAGTCACGCAGTCTCCATGAATAAAAATATCTCCACCGGGAGCAGTTTTATCGCTAAGTATGCGATCTGAAGCATTCGGATAATTTATACCAAGCGATAAATAAAAATTGCTGTAAGGATTAAACCTGCTAATATGATAAAATCCTTCAGGAATTTGCAAATCGCCCTGTTTTCTTTTGGGGCCTAACCTGCCGGACGTAAGGCAGATATCATATTTCTGTAATAATTTATAAGTTGTGTCCTGAGTATTTTTAGCCCACAATTCCAGTTTTTTCTCTAGTTTGAATGCCCTTATGTATACCCTGAGGTTTTCAGTATTAAGACCATTTTGCAACAACAAGTTCTTAATTTCGGTCTCTTTTTCAGCGTATGCAGTTCTTACTCTGGGGTACTTTTTTTGCTCTTGTTTAAAAGACTGTGCTGCAATTTGTAGTGTCAGTAAAAGGAAGAAAATTATGAAAATTTGACTTTTCATATGTTTATAATTTTGATTTTAGTTGTCATTACCTGTCCCGATGCCAATCGGGATGGAGCTCGCCATGATGAATCAAATTTCCGTCACACAAGGCTTTCGGTTTTATTATAATCATGCAGGTGTGTGTTCCGCCAGCCGGCGGATCATGGCTCGGTTCATCTTTTTAAAATTTTGATTTTAGTTGTCATAACCTGTCTCGATAGCATATCGGAATAGCCTGCCCCACAGAAGGCGGGGGAGCACGCCATTATGAATCAAACCATTACGACATAAGTTTTTAGGGTTATTATAATCATTCCAGTTAACTTCGACAGGCAGCAGAACGCTATCGAATTTTTGTCATGGGTCGGTTCAATAAACCAGGTTTTAAAACTATTCTTCTCTTATCTCTTTAAGCTCCATAACCAGACGTGTGGAGTCTATATTGGTATAATTCAGCTTCACAAATCCATGTTCTTTATTAAAATAAGCAACCAGGTGAGTTTGCCCGATACGGCTTTTAGCTGATGCACTAATTTCAATACACTCTAATTCGCCAATAGCTGTTTCAACAGGGCGAAGGTCAGTGATTTCATACTGGTATTGATTTTCAATCTGTCCGTCCCATTTTTTCCAACGTTCGTCGCTCCAGGCATCACCTATTTTTAGCGACCACTGCCAGGTATTTCCAATTTCATAAGGGGCCTGTACAAATGGAAACGGATTTAATTCTAAAATTCTGAACATATTTGATCTGGGAGGATGTAGCCATACATTTTTCTCATTTTCAATTACACCAGTGGCCTCATTAAAAGGTCTGTCATTATTGTGCTGAACGTAATGATATTCAATAATGGTCTGGTCATAATCAGGGAAGTGTTCGATAAAAGGCTGCAGGCCGGGTCTTACTTTCAATAAAACCTGTTCTACAGAAATATCTGTCAGACTGTCTGTGTGTACAAGATTCCACGAATTAAGTCGCTGGCGTGCTGGTAAACGCGGAGCATCTTTCGTCGATTGAAAAGCATACTTTTCGCCATTGGTTTTCTCCAAATAATAATCATAAACAAACACCCTAGCCGGCTTAAATACATTGTTGTTAGAGGTGTACCGGTTTTCATCTTTAATAAGTGTATCGAATTTTTCGACATAAATACCGTTACTATTTACAAGGTCATAATCATATTCAACACTTTCTTGCTGACAACCAGCAAAAAAAGCAAGGGTCAGTATAACTAAAATCAAATTTCTCATCTTACTACTTTATTATAAGTTTATAAAACCCAAATATATAAAAACACTATTACAATAAAATACCAAACGATAACAACTATGAATTCAAAAGTTAAAACTCATTCTGTCTGCCAGGTGTAATAATTGTAGTATCCTCAGGCTCAAAAACACATGTTTTACACGCCAACTGTTCAGGCTTTGCCATTACAACCAATATGTCATTTTCCAGTAATTGAATGTTATCTGAGGGATTGGTAACCACATCTTCG
Organism: Salinivirga sp.; assembly: GCF_035268865.1. Taxonomy (GTDB): domain Bacteria; phylum Bacteroidota; class Bacteroidia; order Bacteroidales; family Salinivirgaceae; genus Salinivirga. Next base: position 9,332 of record NZ_DATFKB010000001.1, read on the forward strand.
CCGCGTTGAATTGCAAGCACAGGCTCTGCAAAAACATCATTTTGCCGTAGCTCTCCAATTGATTTATTAATCACTTCAGATGCATGTGCTACTCTCACAGCACTAATTGAAAACTGTGGCAAAAACGGCTCTGTAGTTTCGTATTCTCTGTGCCGGAATATTCCATAACCGTTTTCGCGCATATGTGCTGCCATTTGTCTGACCTCTTCTTCAGGCACCAAATTATGCTTAAGCACCTGTGTAAATATCTCAACAGCAGTTTCAAACTCACCAGGAATTACATCATTGGCTCCGGCTTTGTACAAGTGTTCCAGCTCTTCCACATGCCTGGTGCGCACAATAATATATGCATTTTCACTAAGTCTGCGAGCGTTACGCAATGCTGTGTATGTGGAGGATGCACTATGAATGGTTATTACCACAGTTCCGGCTCTTTCCACACCAGCCTCTTTTAGAACTGCAATGTTTTCTGCATTACCAAAAATGATGGGTTCTCCGTTTTGCTTCTCTTTCTGAACTAAATCTGCATCATTATCAATAATAACATGAGCGATTTTAGCATATTCAGCTGCATGAGAAATATTGTGCCCATTTTGCCCCATTCCAATAATCACAAGATGATTCTCCAGCTTACTGTAATTCTCAACACTACGCTCATCGCTATGAGCCTTTAACCGTTTATGGTACAACCTTGAGGGCAAGATACTTAACAACCATCCCGGACCCGACTTAATTAAAAATGGCGCCACAACCATTGTCATGAGGGCAACACTTAAAAACATTTGATGATAATAAATCGGGAGTAAGTCATATTGCCGGCCTGTTTGAGCCAGTAAAATACTAAACTCTCCGACCTGACTGAGCGCAACTCCCATGGTTAGGGCAACTCCTGCACGGTAACCTGAAAAATAAGCTGAGAAGGTAACAATTGCTGTCTTCAGAATAAGCACAATGACCGTTAATAAAAGAATAATCCAGGCATTAGTAGCTATAAAATCCAAATTCAGGAACATACCAATCAATACAAAAAAGAAACTCGTAAAAATATCTCTGAACGGCACGATATTACCAAATGCTTCATGGTTGTAGTCTGTTTCAGAGATAATTAAACCGGCCAAAAACGCCCCGAGCGCAAGTGAGAGTCCCAGTATAGCTGTGAGAATAGCTACACCAAAACCGATAATTAATATTGTAAGTATAAAAAAATCCTGTTTCTGCGTTCTGGCCACAATATGCAAAAGGGGTGGCACAATATATCTTGACCCAAGTATAGTAAACAGGATAAGCCCTGCAACCTTAAGCAGCATCCACAAAAGTTCATTGCCGGGATGTTCCATGCCTCCTGTCAGAAAAGGCACCAACATGATCATGGGCACAACTATTATGTCCTGAAAAATCAGCACCCCCAAACTTCCTCTGCCGTACGGCTGAGCCATCAGGCTTTGCTCCTGAAGAACTTTCAGCACAATGGCTGTGCTACTTAAAGCAACCAGAAAGCCAAAAAATACAGACAGTTGCCAGGCATATCCTGCCCAAAATGTAAGTATAAACGTCGTTGCGACTGTAATTAAAACCTGAAGCCCTCCTCCTAAAAAAACAGTTTTCCGTATTTGCATCAGATCCTTCAGCGAGAATTCAATTCCAATGGTAAAAAGCAAGAGCATTATGCCTATTTCAGATAATAATTCGAGGTCATTGGGATTGGTTTCAAGGCCAAAAACATGTGGACCAGCCAAAATACCAGCCACAATAAACCCCAATATTGACGGCACATTAAATCGCTGAAAAATAATGTTCACCAGCAATGCCAGTGAAAAAATAATTAATAAGTCTATGAGAACAGGAAAATGCATAATTCTTTAATTATAATTACAATTCTTTTGCAAATAGGTTCATATAAAAATCAGTATACAATTGAACTTAATTAATGAAACTTTAAATGAAGTAAGTAATTTTACGCCTTGTAAAAGCATAAAAATAATCATAATTTTAATATTACTTTGAAAAGTACATTACATATACGCGCATTCGTGAAATTAGGCCATAAACTGCAGGAATCATTATATTCAACTGACAATAACCTGCCGTTAAATAAGGCTATTCGTAAATCTCATGAACTCAACCCCTGGTTTACGCCAACTTTTTACAGACTGGCTATACGCAACTTTCTGCCCTGGCTTGAGGCATCAAAACTTTCTAAGTGGGTTGAGAAATACCAGTCTCCTGAAAAAAGCATGAAAACAGGTATCATAATGGCCGGCAATATACCACTAGTGGGGTTTCATGATTTTTTATGTACACTAATCTCCGGGCACACAGCTATGATTAAACTTTCCGGCAAAGATGCATACTTACTACCTGCCATTGCCAAAGAATTAATAGACATTGAACCTGCCTACAGAGATAAAATACACTTTCTAGATAAGGTTCCCAACAATATAGAAGCACTCATTGCCACTGGAAGTGACAATACCGCACGATATTTTGATTACTATTTCAAAGGGACCCCGCGAATAATCAGAAAAAACAGAACCAGTCTTGCAGTGCTAAATGGAGATGAAACCCCTGAGGAATTAGAATACCTTGCCGATGATATTTGCACATTTTTCGGACTTGGCTGCCGAAATGTTTCAAAACTATACCTGCCCGCACAAACCAGCTTAGCCCCTATAATTGAAGCACTTGCCAAATACAAATGGCTAAGTAGCCATGAACAGTATGCGAACAACCTCAGATACCAAAAAGCCCGGCTTAAAGCTTTAAATATACCCTTTATTGATGCAGGCCCGGTGCTTTTTGTTGAGGATGCTCAACTAAATAGCCAGGTGGGAATCTTACATTTAGAATTTTTCAACTCAATTGAAAATGTAAAACAAATATTAGAAATAAATACTGAAAAAATTCAATGTATAGTTGGAAATGAATTAAATAAATCCTTAAATTTAGGTAGTGCACAAAAACCTGACATAGGTGACTATGCAGACAATGTGGATACATTGAAATTTCTTACAGAACTGCGATCCTGAGAGCACTAAAAAGGCAAGCAATGAAAAAGATATTGAGATTTTCCATATTATCTAACGAAAAAAAAGGCTTTATAAGAGAGCTGGAAATGTATAATATACATACTTTGCTTGATTTGCACAGGGCCATTCAAACAGCTTGTGATTATGATCAGTCACATCTGGCTTCATTTTTCATGCTGACCAACAATTGGGAGAAAAAGAAAGAATTCACCTTACTACACATGGATGCTCATAGCGGAATATATTCCACAGAATACATGGACAATGTTCAGCTAAAAAGTGTTTTCACCAAAGCCGGAGACAAAATGCTTTACATTTTCGATCATTTTTCCGAAAGAGGTTTTATGGTTATGTTGCGTGAGGTATACACAGCCAAAACAGATGACCTCATACCCAGACTATTGCATACAGAAGGCACCCCTCCCCGTCAAATAAAAACGGGTGAAGCCTATATCGACAATCTTTTGGATTCATTTTCAGAAAATTAAATCCGCTTATTATAAGTCCTGCCGTCTTTCATACTTTCATAAATGCTTTGTTGTATAGTTGTCAGCTCTACCTTTATAGAGAATCATTAACTTTGCAGCATGCAAAAAACATTAATCGTAATTGCCGGCCCCACTGCCATTGGTAAAACAAGTCTCACAATCAGACTTGCCCGCGATTATAATAGTGAGATAATTTCTGCTGACAGCCGTCAAATATTTAAAGAAATGGCCATAGGTACTGCTGTTCCTGAACCGGAAGAGCTTAAAACAGTCCCTCACCACTTTATTCAAAATGTGAGTATTCATGATGATTACAATGCTTCAAGTTATGAGCACCAGGCGTTGGCAAAACTCAAAGAGCTGTTTAAGGTACACGATTTGATTTTTATGACAGGTGGCAGCGGTATGTACATAGAAGCCGTTTGTTCAGGAATAGACAAGATGCCCAACATAAAGCCACAAATACGAGAAAAGGCTAGTGCTCTTTTAAAAAACAATGGTAAAGAGGCTTTACAGGAAATTCTAAAAAAAGCCGATCCGGTGTATTATTCTGAAACAGATATAAATAATCCGGCAAGACTTGTCAGGGGTGTCGAAATGTATTGGCAAACAGGCAAACCGTTCTCATTTTTCCGAAAAAAACAACCGCGCCCCAGAGATTTCAATATCATCAGAATTTCACTTGACACTGATCGAGATGTACTGCATAAGCGCATAAACCAGAGAGTTGACCAAATGGTGGCAAAGGGCCTTATTGATGAAGTGAAAAATTTAAGGCAATGGCAGAACCTGGTACCACTGAAAACTGTAGGTTATCAGGAAATATTCCAATACCTTAACGGAGCAACATCCCTGGATGAAGCCATTGAGCTAATTAAGCGCAACACAAGAAGGTATGCACGCAAACAATTATCGTGGTTCAGACGCAATAAAGTCACATCATGGTTTGCTCCAAACGAATATGAATCTATTAAAAAACATATTGATGATGCCATCAGACAAGAAAAGACACTCTGAATTTAACATAAGAGTTTACGGGTTAGTTATAAACGAAGAAAATAAAATTTTGCTAACCGACGAATACCGCCTTGGGGCCTATATGACTAAGTTCCCCGGGGGAGGACTGGAAAAAGGTGAAGGTACGATTGATTGTCTGCATCGTGAATTTTGGGAAGAAGCACACCAGAAAATCATTAATATTTCACACTATTATACCACCGACTTTTATCAAAAAGGATGGTTTTATGAGAACATGCAGCTTATTTCCATTTATTACAAAGCTCAACTAAATAATCCTGAAGCACTTAAAGCATCAAATAAGAAATTTGATTTTAACAAGACTGATGATAACCCCCAGAGTTTCCGCTGGATTTCAATTGAAAATATTGAGCAAGCCGACATGACCTTTCCAATTGATAAGGTGGTGATTGCAATGCTTCAAAAAGAGCTGGCCAGTCAAAGTTAATCGTCAATGATTCGATTACGGTTTTCATTCAGCCTTTTTTTCCAAATCTCGCGAGCCAACTTCTGGTAATCCACATGGGTATCTTTTTCGTCCACAATTTCAATTCCGGTTAGGGTTTCAATGATATCCTCCATTGTAACAATACCTTCTGTACCTCCGTACTCATCAATTACCAGGGCTATCAGGTCATTTTTCTTCATCATGAGTTGGAACAATCTGGGAACAGGAATACGTTCATATACCTTGGTAATTTCACGCTTTAGCGAATCTATTTTTACATCGTGCTGATCTTTCGCAACCCTTTCCAGAATGTCGCCTTTTAATACATAACCTGTTATATTTTCTTTATTTCCCTGATAAACCGGTATGCGGGAAAAATACAATTCATCGATTTGTGTAAAAAACTCTGATGTTGTAATGGATTCCGGCACACTAACCATAACAGTACGCGGAGTCATTATATCTTCTACCGACACATCGCGGAGTTTCATAAGATTGTATATAAAATAAGATTCATCTTTCCCAATCACTCCCTCTTTATACCCAATTGAAGCCATAGTAGACAAATCCTGACGGCTAAAAGTATAAGCCTGTCCGCGCTTAGCTATAATGCGGGTTATGCGCTCTGACAGAATTACAAACGGATAGGCCACATACATGAAAACTTTTATAACAGGTACTGATAAGAGCGCGAGGTTGCGCCAGTAGGTGGCTCCAATTGTTTTCGGAATAATTTCGCTCAATACTAAAATTAACAGTGTAAGAACAGCCGAGACCAAACCAAAATAGACTTCTCCAAAAATTTTCGTGGCCTGTGCACCTACACCTGCTGCACCAATGGTATGTGCAATGGTATTTATAGATAGAATTGCCGATAATGGCCGGTCAATGGCATTTTTCAACTTTTTTAAATTCTCTGCTCCCCTCCGCTTTTCGGTCATCAGAATCTCGATATAAGACTCCGGAGTTGAAAGCAATACTGCCTCCAAAATCGAACACAGAAATGAAATACCAATGGCAATGAATAAATACAGAATCAATAATCCCATATCACAAATATACCTTTCAATCTATTAAAATATAAAAAAGAGATGAAAATTTCTTGATTATCTGATTTTTCGACGCCCAAAACCTCTTTTTTCAATGTGATCGCCAACCTGAAAATGGGCATCCGGGGTGAGTGGAGGTCCTGCCGGGTCAATGAGTTCCCGGCCACTTGCCCGTGGGTGGCTTATTTTATTATCTATGGGGTATGCATTCATTAATTCTGCATTGTAAGGTCTGAGCATTTGTGTAATATAACTTAAAGGTGTCTCGGGATTTAACCATCGCAGTTCATCAGACTGACTTAAAATAACCGGGCTTCTATGGTGTGGCAGTTTTTGAAGTAATGCATTGGCAGTTGTCGTAATAATACTAAAAGACAAAATTGTTTTGCCTGCTTGCTCATCTTTCCACTCATCCCAAATTCCCGCAAACGAAAATGGTCGCACCTTATTTTTTAAATATACCACATATGGTTGCTTTAAACCCTCATTGGTGGTACCCTCAATAAAAGCATCGGCCGGAACCAGACAGCGCTGTGTTCTTATTGGCTTTCTGAATGAAGGCTTATTAATGATGTCTTTACTTCCATTATAATTCGGGTCATTTGACTTATTTCGGTCTCCTTCTGATCTTGCATTAAATAAATACATTGGTTTTTTGGCCCAAAAAGGTGTAAGCCCAAAACGAAACATTTGTAATTGATCAGGTGAGTTGCTTGCTATTACAGGAGCCCAATCGCCCGGAGCTATGTTAAAAGCGGGCTCAAAATCTAAATCATCAGGAACATTAACATTGAACCGCGCTCCCAGTTTCTCGATTTTTTGAGCTAAAATAAACCTGCCACACATATAGCTATACCCTGTTGTAAATTCTAAAAACCCTTATCAATAACACCCAATTCAAGCAGTGTGTTGATTAATGGTTTTCTGTAATTCTTGGAAAGCGGAACCTTCTCATTATTAATTAATGTGACCCTACTGGGTTCAAGTGCATTAACCTGACTTATAGCTACAACATAATTGCGGTGGGTTTGAATGAAAAGCCTGACAGGCAAATCATAAAGCAATACCCGTAAAGGTGTATTAGAAATTACTTTTTCACGAAATGTATGGAGAATAACATAGCTCTTACGAGCTTCGATGTACATTATTGATTCAAAAGGAATGCGCATCTGTTCATAATCACTACTTACTGTAACATATCCCGCGTCAGGTACTTTTATCATGCAATTAAATTATTAATAAGGCCTAGTACAAATTACGAATATTTTTATAAACATTAAAAAAAAACAATAATTAAAACCTAAATACAGGTATTTTCACCTACCTGAGGAGCTCAAATGCAATTTATTATTATGCATTGTTTTATGTCCATATATGAACATTTCTTCGTTATAATCAATGGGTACGATAATATTTTCTAAATTTGAGTTCATGTTAATATCTCAAAATTAAAATACCATGAAGCACATCAAACTTTTTACCATCACCATCGCGATTCTGGTTTCATCCTGCACCCAAGGATCCGACTTCCAAAAATACTTCCACGATAAAACAATGCGCTTTGATTATTTCCACACCGGAAATGCCAACGAAGAGCATTTTGCTTTTGACCAGATCGTTTCAGACGGAATATGGGCTGGAAGCACAAATAAGCTCATTGATGATCTGCAACTGGGGAAATATTTTTACAAAGTAATTGATTTGGCCAGTGGCGAAACAATTTATTCAAGAGGATTTGCAAGCATCTACGGAGAATGGGAAACTACACCTGAAGCAAAAAAAGGCTGGGGTGTTTATCATGAGTCAGTGCGTTTCCCATGGCCCAGGAACGATGCTAAACTAATTATGATGAAACGAAACAAAGATTACAAATTTGAAAAGATCTGGGAGCACAATATTCATCTCGAACACTGGAGAACAAACCAGGCAGAAGCTGGTACGTATCTAAAAACCAAAGATATTCACATAAGTGGCGACCCAAAGAAAAAGGTCGATATTGTTGTACTTAGCGAGGGCTATACAGCCAATGAAATGAATAAATTCAATAAAGACGCCCAGGACTTTGCCGATGCTTTACTTTCTACCGAACCATTTGCATCAAGGAAAAACGACATTAATATTCGCCTTGTAGAGATTCCCTCTCCCCAGTCCGGGTTAGCCCATCCACATCAGGATATTTATCGTCGTTCGGCATTGAGCGTTTCATACGGTGCATTCGATTCAGAACGATATGCACTGGGATTCGATAATAAAACCATTCGTAATGCAGCTGCAAATGTACCATACGAATACACGGCAATTGTAATGAACGATAGCATTTACGGAGGTGGAGGCATTTACAATCTTTATATCACTGCAGCTGCAGATAACGCTTTTAAGGATTATCTTTATGTGCATGAATTTGGCCACCATTTTGCCGATCTTGCCGACGAATATTATGCTTCCTCCACGGCTTATGAAATGGGATCATCGATCCAGGAACCATGGGAGCTGAATGTTACAACCCATACAGAAAAAGATAAAATAAAATGGGGCGACATGATTGATGAAGATATTCCGCTTCCTACGCCATGGGGTAAAAAGGAGTTTGACCAACATAGTATTGAAACCCAAAAAGAGCGGGAAAAACTGCGTGCTGCGAAAACCCCGGAATCAGAAATGAATGCGTTTTTTATTGCCCAACGTGAATGGGAAGAGGCATATTTGAAAAATATTAAGTATGCAGGTAAAACCGGATTGTATGAGGGAGCCCAGTATCACAGCCATGGTATTTTCCGCTCGGCACCCAATTGTATCATGTTCACCAGAACAGATCATTTCTGCCCGGCCTGCCAGCGGGCCATCAATCTAGTGATTGATCAATACACAAAATAAAAACACTTGATTGAAGCCGGAACTATTCCGGCTTCTTTTTTTGCGCAAGCTCATTAAATATTATCTCTTTCATCTTGTCGAACTCCTCACGCTTGAAGAGCCTGGTAAGAAAAATAATTTTGCCGTTACGGTCAATTATTACATTGCGGGTTACACCAGCCTTTTTCAAAGCATAAAGCCCAAAAATATCTGCACCCGGGTCCAAAGCGATGGGGTAAGTTATTCCGGTACTTTCGACTAATTCCCTGGCTTTTTCAGCAGGCTCGTCACGGTCCAGGGCAATTACTTTCAATCCTTTATCCTGACCTTTTTGCCAAATTTCCTTTTCTATAAATGGCATTTCGCGACGGCAAACACCACACCAAGATGCTGTAAATTGCAACATTACAACATGTCCGCGCAAATCAGATAATTTATATGATTTCCCATCGACTTCATTAATGGTGAAATCAGGTGCCATATCTCCAATTTTAACCTTGTAACCATGTTCATAAACCTGCTGAGCACATAAAGAACCCGTGACAAGAAAAAGCGCCAGACATAAAGAATTGAATAGTCTCATATAATGATAGTTTTGGATGCAAATATATCAAATAAGAGGCCTAACGATAAAATTCAGTAAAAAAACCATAAATAATAACAAAAAAGGCTGCCCCAAATGGACAGCCTTCCTTTAAAAATCTTATAAATCAGGATTCCACCCAACCTTTTACTTCGTCAGGTTTAGGGTTTTGTAATCCCATTTTATGTTTCTTATTCATGCCGCACAATTGCTGATGCAATTTATTAGGGTTGGCCTCTTTTAGCTCAGCGACCGTGGGAAAACCAACTTTTTGTACAACTTCCACCCATTCTTCAGGAATACCCAACTCCATAAACATCTCTGCAGGGTCGATCTGTATTTTTTTCTCCGGACGCATTTGCGGGAAGAACAACACATCCTGAATTGAGTTAGAGTTGGTCATAATCATGGACAGGCGGTCGATACCGATACCCAGGCCGGCAGTTGGTGGCATACCATACTCAATTGACTTAAGAAAATCCTCATCGAGCATCATAGCCTCATCATCGCCACGTTTAGCTAACATGAGCTGCTCTTCGAAGCGTTTTCGCTGATCTACAGGATCGTTAAGCTCTGAATAGGCATTACAAATCTCTTTACCATTCACAATTCCTTCAAAACGCTCCACAAGGCCCTGCTCAGAGCGATGCTTTTTGGCCAGCGGCGACATTTCAATGGGGTAGTCGGTGATAAAGGTTGGCTGTATAAGCTTAGCCTCACACGTTTCACCAAAAATTTCGTCTATCAGTTTACCTTTACCCATTGAATCGTCTATCTCTACATCGAGTTTTTTAGCAGTATCGGCCAGCTGTTTTTCATCCATTTTACT
>NZ_DATFKB010000002.1:0-11552 GCF_035268865.1 Salinivirga sp.
GCTCCGCGCCGATGGCCCTCCAGCCGGCGGATAGCGGGAGAGTAGTGCCTGTCCGCCAATCGGCGTGATCGCCGCCAACTTTTAAAAGCCTGTTTATCTTAGGATAGACAGGCTTTTTTTATGGTGAAAAATTGGCTTAAAATAATAATTTATGCTGCAAATAAACTATCATAAAAAAAGCTCCGAACCTCTGAGGCCGGAGCTTTTTGTGAATGTTATCTTAGTTACTTTTCTAAATATTTCGACAGGGTTTCTAAAACAGTCTTAATACGAAGTGGTTTTGTCAGGTAATCATCACAACCTGCTGCTCTTGTCTTTTCCTCTTCTCCTGACATCACGTAAGCTGTTTGTGCAATAATTGGAATCTCCTTGTTAAACTCCCTGATTTTACGCGTAGCTTCATAACCATCCATAACCGGCAGTTTTATATCCATTAAAATTAAGTCAACGTTTTTTTCTTTCGCTGTCTCAATTGCTTCTAATCCATTTTCAGCCCGTAAGATCTGCGCTTGCGTTTTTTTCAGTATCTCTTGCAGGTACCTGAAATTAATGTGCTCATCTTCGACTATGAGGATGATTTTTTCGTGCCAATCATGTGTAATCATATACTATGAATTGTCGTCTTGTCTGCCGTTATATAGCAACTAAAGGTATGAAAAGAGATTTAAAAAACAAAATATGATCTTTGCATAACTAGCGATGACTTATTAATTGTCTTAATACTTGCATAATAGGATAAAAAAAGATTAATCGCAATCTGGTTCTTCAAAACTTTTTTCATACTGAATCATTGCCTGTTTACTCATACCCATACTTGAGAACCCACCATCGTGATAAAGATTTTGCATGGTAACCTTTTTCGTAAGATCTGAAAATAGCGTAATTGTATAATCAGCACATTCATCTGCTGTGGCATTCCCCAGAGGCGACATTCGCTCACTAAAGTCCATAAGCTTATCGATACCTTTTACTCCACTACCAGCTGTTGTCAAAGTTGGTGATTGGCTAATGGTGTTAATCCTGATATGTTTACTGCGCCCGTATATGTAACCAAAACTTCTGGCAATTGATTCAAGCATGGCTTTGGCATCAGCCATATCATTGTATTCAAAAAGGGTACGCTGAGCTGCTACATAGGTTAGTGCTACTAATGAACCCCATTCGTTAATGGCATCAAGTTTTTTGCAGGTTTGTATTACTTTATGAAATGATACTGCTGAAATATCAAGTGTTTTCTGTAAAAAATCATAATTCAGGTCATCATAACCTCTTTTTTTACGCACGTTTGGCGACATCCCTATTGAGTGTAGTATAAAATCAAATTTACCACCCACTGCTTCCATGCCTTTTTCTATTAAATTCTGCAAATCATCAATGTTCGTTGCATCGGCTGGTATAACGGTTGCATTAGTCTTTTCAGCCAACTTATCAAGATCGCCCAAACGAATAGAAACTGGTGTATTTGTAAGTACAATTTCAGCCCCTTCTTCGTGCGCTTTTTCTGCCACTTTCCAGGCAATAGATTTGTCGTTTAACGCTCCAAATATAAGGCCTCTTTTGCCTTTAAGTAGATTATAACCCATGATAGATTTTCTTTTTTGATTTATCTAGTGTGGAACAAATTAGTTGGATAAAAGTTCTTTTGCATTAGCAATTGCTGCCGCTGAGGTTTCACCTGAACTTAGCATTTGAGCAAGTACTTCTATACGATCAGAATCTGAGATGTGTCTGATCTGCGTTGTTGCACCCTCTTGTTCGTGTTTTTTGTATACCACCAAATGATGATAGCCTTTGGCCGCAATTTGAGGTAAGTGTGTGATCGAAATAATTTGCATGCTATTGGCCATCTCTTTCATTATATTGCCCATTTTATCTGCAATTGCACCTGATACACCTGAATCAATTTCATCAAAGATTAATGATGGCAGCGCTTTTTGCTTTGCTAAAATAGCTTTAATGACGAGCATGATGCGTGATAATTCACCTCCGGAAGCCACTTTAGTGACTTCCTTGGGAGCCATATTTTTGTCAGTAGAGAATTTAAATACAATTTTTGAGCGGCCTGCTTTATTAAACTCTTCTTGCTGTGTTACTTCAATTTGAAAAACTGATTGAGGCATACCCAAATCTTCCAGCTGAATTGTAACGCTTGATGAAATTTCTCCCGCTGTTTTTTTACGCTCCTTATTTAGTTTGTCAGCCAGTTGGTTCATCTTTTTTTCTACTTCGGACAATGATTTCTGAAGCTTTTCCAGGTCTTCTTCGAACGATTCTATATCATCCAGATCTTTTTTATACTGGTCTTTTAGTGCTATTAACTCCTCTATGCTGTTTTTTCTATGTTTCTGTTCTAAGGTATATATTTGATTTAGTCTTTGGTTGATACGCTCCAATTCTGACGGGTCGTATTGTATATTTTCGGCTTTTTGCTGCAAATCCTGCGCTAAATCGTCTAAATCGAGTCGGGCGCTTGAAATACGTGATTGGAGCTCCTCTCCATTTTCAAAAAATGAAGCTATTTTTTCCATCGCACTCTCTGCCTGCCCTAATTCTGATAATATTCCATAATCATCGCGCTGCATGCTTTGCAATACAGAATTGAGGTTCTCTGCTATTTCTTCACTGTTGCTTAATATGTTTTGCGACCTTTCCAGTTCTTGTTTTTCCCCGGGTTTAAGTTTTGCCTGTTCGAGCTCATGATATTGATATTGTACAAAATCACTTTTTTCCTTCTGCTCATCGTTTTTGACTTTAAGTTGTTCAATTTCTTTGTGCAGGTTCTGAAAATCCTCGTATGTTTTTCTGTAAGTTGCTCTTAGATCCAAAACGCCGGCCAGTGTATCTACAAAATCTATTTGAAAGTCCTGTTCGTTTAATAAAAGATTTTGATGCTGTGAATGGATATCTATAAGTCTTTCGCCAAGAGCTTTGAGTTGGTTAAGGTTAACAGGAGTGTCATTAATAAAAGCGCGCGATTTGCCTTTGGGTGTTATTTCTCTTCTGATAATGGTGCTGGTATCAAAGTCGAGGTCCTCTTCCTCAAAGAAGCTCTTGAGCTTATATTTTCTTATATCAAAAGTGGCTTCGATGATACATTTTTTGTCTTTGTTCTTAAGGGTACTAAGATCAGCCCGGGTTCCCAAAGCCAGCGACAGAGCTCCCAACAAGATAGATTTTCCAGCACCTGTTTCTCCTGTAATAACAGTAAGGTTTTCCTGAAAATCAATTTTCAGATTATCAATAAGTGCATAATTTTCAACAAATAAGTTACGCAGCATATTTTATTCATTTTGCATAATTTTCCTGTACTTGTCCTGGTTTCCGGGATCAATCTGGCTCATCAGGTTGAAAACCCTTCTCTTGTTTTGTGGTGTGGCTTTCTTAAATATTTCTACAATTTCATCAGACTTTGTTTCAAAAAACAGCTGTAGCAAATAACTATCTGGTCTTTTACGGTATAATGCTCTAAGCTCTTCCAGAGCTGCCAAAATATTGGCGCGGGCCTGATCTTTTTTTTCTGTCATTAAGTCCAGGCCTTGCCGGTGATATTTGTAGTAACACCGACGTAGTGGCTTGTAAAGGTCATTTTGAAGGTTTTCAACAATAGCAGCACGGTTTTTTCCATCGTCCTGGAAGCTTCGCCAACCAGGTGAGGGGTCACTTTGTGCATTATTTACAACTTTTTGAGCCTGATCGTAAAATTCACTGCCGCCCAGGCTTCCAAAACTATCATAATCGTACCCCAGTATGAGGTACGCATAATAAGTGAGCACTGAGCTTAACGTTGATGAATATGAGTTTACATTAAATTGAATGGCGTCCTGCGGGGCAAAGCGGAATTTTAATTTGTTGTCTACCAGGTTGATAAGGGGGGTTGTATAATCGGAGTTATATACAGGCCGGCTTGAGGTAACCTGTATTTCTGCATTGTAGCTGTCGGAACCTGTTTGCTCATTGAGTGTTATGTACATACTACACTCAATACGTTCCTCTGCTTTTATCACATGATTCGTGAAAACTGTATTGTTCATGAATTCGTAAATGGTACGTTGCATTTCTTCAAAAATGCTACGATCGCTTCGCTGTATTTGCCTACTAATTACCTGTACCTGGCATTTGAGCTCCTGTGAAATAACTTGCGTGCTAATCAGCGTTAGAATAAAAAATACAATAAGTTTTCGCATATCAATAGTTTTCTACAAGATATTGAACGATATCTGCTGCAACTTCTTTTTTCTCTTTAAGGGAAAATGCTTTTTGTTCACCTTTATTGTTGATGATGATAATTTTATTTGTATTTACATTGAATCCGGCACCCGGTTCCTTGAGCGAATTCAATATAATGCAGTCAAGGTTTTTCTTTTGTAGCTTTTTTGTGGCATTTTCCAGTTCATTGTCAGTTTCCAGTGCAAAACCAACTAATATTTGGTTTTGTTTTTTTTGTTCGCCTAAGGCTGCTGCAATGTCTTTGTTAGGTGTCAGCTCCAGGGATATGTTTCCTGTTTGCTCTCGTTTGAGTTTTTTCTCTGATGGTGTTGCGACGCTATAATCAGAGACTGCAGCAGCCATTATTGCACCATCGGCCATTTTAAAGCGCTTTGTGGCTTTCTGAAACATTTCATTGGCGGATTCAACCGGGTGTATTGTAATGTTGGGGTTATTGGTTGTAATTTGTACCGGACCTGAGATAAGGTCGACCTGAGCACCTTCACTGGCAAGCGATTCTGCAATGGCATAGCCCATTTTGCCACTGGAGTGGTTGCCAATAAATCTTACGGGATCAATTTTTTCTATTGTGGGGCCTGCCGTTACGAGGAACCTTTTGCCTTTAAGTTTTTTTTTTGAGGTAAGAAATTCGATTACCGCCCCGGTAATTTTCTCCGGCTCTTCCATTCTGCCTTTACCTGTAAGGCCACTGGCCAGTTCTCCTGTTTCAGGCTCAACGAATGAATGACCTCTCGATTTAAGAATCATAATATTATCTTGTGTAGCGGGATGTTTGTACATATCCATATCCATAGCCGGGGCAATCATTACCGGGCATCTAACAGATAAATAAGTGGTAAGCAGAAGGTTATCGCATACACCGTGCGCCATTTTGGCCATTGTATTGGCCGATGCCGGAGCAAGTAAAAATAAGTCGGCCCATAAACCAAGTTCTACATGGCTGTTCCAGTCACCGTCATCGTAATTAAAGAAGTCCGATAATACGGTGTTTTGGGAAAGCGTAGCCATAGTAACGGGTGTAATAAATTCTTTTGCAAGGGGGGTCATAACAATTTTGACTGTAGCCCCTTGTTTTATGAGTAATCTAGTAAGCATTGCTGCTTTATAGGCTGCAATGCTACCGGTAATTCCAAGAATTATATTTTTCCCTTTCAGGTTTTGGCCTTGAGTTGTCATTACTGAATTTTTTCGTCAGGGTATTTATAAACGATTTTGTCTTCTTTAAATTCTTCTGTGGCTATAAGTGCTGGTTTTGGCAATCTTTCATAAAATTTTGAAATCTCGATTTGCTCGCGATTTTCAAAAATTTCCTCAAGATTGTCAGTTACTGAAGCAAATTCCTCCAGCTTACGTGTCAATTCATCTTTAAGCTCTGCATTGATTTGGTTTGCTCTTTTAGAGATAATATTAATCGATTCATAAATATTGCCTGTTTTAGCACTGATATCTTTCAAATCACGTGTTTCAGTTGACATTGGAGCATTAACTTTCTTGAAGTCCATAATTGTTGGGTTTATTATTTTTTAATTTCTTCTACAGATTTTTCAAATATTTTTTCAGCCTCTTTAATTTTGTCACTCTGCGGAAATTCATCAACAAAAGCATAATATTCATTAATGGTTTCCTGGAATCGCTCTTTCTGTAATGAAGGTATACTGTTTTGGGCCAGTAAATAGTTAGATTTCATAATCAAATAGAGTAATTCTTCCCTGAACGGCGAATCCGGATAATCTTTTAAGGTATTTTTAAGTGCAATTAGCGCTGCTTTGTAATCTCTGAGTTTGAAATATAGCTCAGCATTTTCATAAGATTTACGTTCTAATCGTTTACGCAGGTCCTCAATGCGTTGATTAGCAAGTTCGCGTTTTTCGCTATTGGGATACTTATTAATAAATAATTGATAGCCCTGAATAGCTTTCTTGGTGTTTTGCTGATCCAAATTATATTTTGGCGCTTCTTTTCTAAAGCACTCCGCAAGCATAAACTCACATTCCTGGGTTAGTTCATCATTCGGGTAAGTTTTTATAAAAGTTCTGAAATGATAGGCTGCAAGTATGTATTCTGCCTGATTATAATGGGTATAAGCCTTCATGTAATAAAGTTTCTTGGCTTTTTGTGTTCCCCTGAAAACCGGCAATACATCGTTAATAAGTGATTGTGACCGGTACCAGTCTTCTTCTTCGAAATACTCTACAGCTTTTTCAAACTTATGTTCGTAATCATTACTCTTTAAAGCTTTCTGAAATTCACTACATCCTGATATAAGGATAATTATAAATAAAAATGTGATCAAAAATATTTTTTGCATACCTGAAATTTCTTTGCGCTTTAATTTAAAATTAAACTTATTATGTTTCGGTAAACCAAACGCTAATACAAACGCATTATTTGATTTACAGCCTATAAATATTCAAAATTATAGTTCAGCTTGCAAAGATAGTTAATCATTAAGAATTTTTTTGACATATTAATTTATTTTTTCACAAATTATACCATGAATTGGAAATGTTGGGAAAAATCAATTAAAAAAGTAACTTTGCGCGATAAATTTTAATTTTAATATCAGCCGGTTATGATTGATATATTTGAAAAAATAAAACAAGATCGTGGTCCACTTGGACAGTACCAAAAAGCAGGCCACGGATATTTTTCTTTTCCAAAACTAGAGGGGGAACTTCATCCTCACATGAAATTTCAGGGAAAAGACGTGCTTACCTGGAGCTTGAATAATTACATTGGACTTGCCAACCATCCGGAAGTGCGGGAAGCAGATGCCCAGGCAGCAAAAGAATATGGCATGGCTTACCCGATGGGTGCCCGCATGATGAGTGGTCAGACAAAAAAACACGAAGAACTGGAAAGAAATTTGGCAGATTTCGTTGGCAAACCAGACGCCTTTTTGCTGAACTACGGATACCAGGGCATGGTATCAATTGTTGATTCATTAGCAGGCCGTAATGATGTAATTGTGTATGATTCAGAATCACATGCCTGTATAATGGATGGTGTGTTTTTACATAAAGCAAAAGGTGGAAAAAGTTTTGTTTTTCCGCATAACGATATGGACCGCTGCCGTAAAATGCTGCAATTTGCAACAAAGCGTGCTGAAGAAAACAATGGAGGTATTATTCTAATTACCGAAGGCGTTTTTGGTATGGCAGGAGACCTCGGTAAACTGGACGAGATTGTAGCAATGAAAAAAGATTTCGATTTTCGTCTTGTAGTGGATGATGCACATGGGTTTGGTACAATGGGTAAAACCGGTGCCGGTGCTGGTGAGCATTTTGACGTTCAGGATGATATCGATGTTTATTTCTCGACTTTTGCAAAATCTATGGCTGGTATTGGTGCTTTTGTAGCTTCTGATGCCGATGTCGTGGATTACCTGCGTTACAATATGCGTTCTCAAACCTTCGCCAAATCATTACCAATGCCAATGACCATTGGCGCGCTTAAACGTCTTGAGCTACTCAAAACCAAGCCAGAACTGAGAGAAAACTTATGGAAGGTTGCCACAGCACTTCAAAATGGACTTAAAGAACGTGGTTTTGATATTGGTGTTACTGGTTCGCCCGTTACGCCGGTAATGATGCATGGTGGGATTATCGAAGCTACATCCCTTGTAATGGATTTAAGAGAAAATTATAATATATTTTGTTCTGTTGTTATTTACCCGGTAATTCCAAAAGGAGAAATATTACTGCGTTTAATTCCAACAGCAATGCATACAATGGAGGATGTAGAAGTTACACTTAAAGCATTTGAGGCTTGCCGCAGCAAACTCGAAGCAGGTGAATACAAAAGAGAAGATTTTCCTAAAATACCTCAAGAGTAAAAATAATTAGCAAACTTTTAATAGCCGGTTGGATATCAACCGGCTTTTTTTGTGAAAAGATCTCATCAAAAATTTGTAACTTGAAGTGTAAAATAAATGAAATGCTATACAACCAGCTAAAACTATTTTATGAGACTTAAGGAATTAGTTGTATTACTGTTAGTTATGCCGCTCAGCCTTTTTTCCCAGAGCCGTGATGATTCAATTACGGTTGAACAGTTTTCTAATTTATCGTTGGAAGAGCTCATGAATGTAAAGGTATACGGAGCAGCCAGAACTCATGGTCAGAGCTCTGTAACAGCTCCAGCTACAGTGGAAGTAATTACCAGGGAACAAATTGTAAGTCGTGGTTACAGGTCGCTTCTTGATGTACTTTATGATATGCCAGATATAAAAATTGATTACGGAGTTGATCCCAGATGGATGAATGATATTACGATCAGGGGCATTCGTTACATGGATAAATTTCAAATTTTATTGAATGGAGTAAAAATTAGTCCTCCAACCAATGACCTGATTTCGGTTATGGAGAACTATCCGGTGCATTTTGCAAAACAAGTAGAAATCATTTATGGGCCTGCATCAGCACTATATGGAGCCGATGCTTTTTCAGGTGTAATTAATATTATTACAGATCAGAATATTTCTGAAGCAGAAACACGCGTAACCGCTGAAGGAGGAATGTATAATCTGATTAATGGTAATTTCTATACCCAGGATGATCTGGGTGAAGATTTTAGTTTTTCAATAGGAGGGCAGTTTTTTTATGATGAACAACCAGATTTGGCCAGGTTTTATCCGGATTTGTACCAAGGAATGGACGAGGAATTACAATCCGGAACATTTAATACAATCAATGGTCCAATAACACCAGAAACGCCTGTAGAACCACATAAATCGCATGCTTTGATGGCTTATGGCTTATTTGCGGGGTTTGATTATAACGGATTAAAATTGAATTATTTTGGCAATTATGGCAGAAATCCATCTACCATGGCTAATTCTCCACACAATTCAGTATACAATCATGAGCAGTTTTTTGGCCACTCTGTAAATATGGTGAACCTGTCTTACGAAAAACAATTTGATAGTTTTAAATCAATTTCGGATGTAACCTACAGTCGTTATAATTTGGATAGCCGCAGTAACTTCCGAAACCTTTATTCTAATATGGAGCCGGCTTATCTGTTTGCATACGGATGGATGACCAAGGCGGAGCAATTAATAAGCTATGATATGTCGGATAGATTTAAATTAACTGCAGGTTTATCCTTTGCACACTATGTTTCAATGCCAAGAAGTAATAACCTTGAATACCCTGTTTTTGGAAATGATCCGGGTGGAATTATTGTAAACTCTGAGTATGATTTTTTGTTACCTGATGGTATACCGGCCAACTTAATTCAAACAAAATATAATAGTGTTGGAGGTCTGGCGCAAGCGCATTACGAATTTGATTTTCCATTGACTATTACTGCAGGTGCTCGTATTGATAACGATGAAAGATATGGTACAAGTTTAAATCCCAGGCTGGGATTGGTTTATGAGGAGAAAGAGGATTTTACCATGAAAGCACTCTATGGTACTGCATATTTGGCTCCCTCGCCCCAGTATATGTATGACAGATATGGTACGCTGGTTCCCACAAACGACTCAAGTACTTATTATGCTGAGTTTATGCAACTCCCAAATGAAAATCTTAAGCCACAAAAAGTTCAAACTGTAGAAATTAGTTTCCTGAAATACTTTAACGATGAATTAAGTGTCAGAGCGACGGGCTATACTTCATTTGTTTCAGGTTTGATTAGTCCGGTAGTGAATAATGAGACGGTGGAGTCCATATATCCCGACCATTTATATCCCGGAACTCAATATCATATAAATGCAATCCAGATTAATGATAATTTAGGGGAGTCTACAATATACGGAGGCAACATTATTATTGACTATAAACAAATTATATCCTCTGTTATGAGTCACCGGTACGCTTTGTCCTATAGTTATATAGAAGGGTATACTGACATAGATGAGTCCGGACCCACAGAAGAGCGGAATTTGCCGGGCATTTCAAATCATACGGTGAAATTCAGAGGAACATTTAAATGGGGAGGCTTAACAGTTTCTCCTGCTTTAATTTGGATGTCAGATCAGCGTGCTATTAATGCTGCCAGTGTACAGTCTGCCGATGTTACAAAATATCAGACCATACCCGGTTTTGTTTTGGTAAATGCCCATGTGAATTATGATATAACGAAGAAGCTTGCAGTTTTTTTAAGCGGGCATAATTTACTCGATGAACGCTACCGGAATATAAATATTGGTGCTGCGCCGGAGAGTATGGGAGCTGGTTCTGCAGCAGTGGAGTTTGCCGGGGGAGCGCCACAAAACCCATTTCGAATTTCTGCTGGATTTAGAATAAGTTTGTAAAATAATAAGAAAAAAGGCCGGGGCCACCCGACCTTTATATTTTTAAAACCTGAGATTAACACCTGCCATGAAATTGATTCCGGCTTGTGGATAATAACCATCCAGGTAGTTTATTTCGCCTCCTGCATAAAATGGGTAGATCCATGCATTGGTGATGTATTCTTCATCAAGCAGGTTGTTGATTTGTAAATAAACTGATGCTTTCTTTAACCACGAAGTTTCAAGGGTATAGTTTATCCTGAGGTTGTTTATGAGGTAATCGTCCAGTTTGCGGTCTTCACTCGATGTATTATCGATATATTGTTCGCCTACATATTGCGTGATAAAGGTTATGCCTAAATTTTTGGCTGGAGTGAAGGTTAGTTGAGAATTGGCTACAATCTCTGGTGAAAAAGAAATGTCTGTTGTACCAAGTTCCTCAATCTCCTGACCCCAGGTGTCCCAATTATCTGTATACGATACAAAATCCAGTATTTTGTTTTGGCTAAAAGTTAGATTGGCCTGCCAGCTAAACCATTCAATGGGTTTTATGCCCCAAATGAGTTCGATTCCTGCCCGGTAGCTATCATCAACATTTTCCATAATGGCATTTCCCACATCATTGATGTTTCCTGTAAGTACTAATTGGTCTTTGTAGTACATGAGATAAGCGTTTGCTTTGACTCGCCATAACTTGTTTTTTATTTCTGAGCCAAGCTCGGCATTGTACATTTTTTCCGATGTGGGTTCCGCTTTAGCAGGGTCTGCGTCGACGAGTGTGGTTCGGTTGGGTTCACGATTGGCAATAGCCAGGTTTAAATAGGCGCTTACCATATCAGATGGTTCGAACAATAAACCCGCTTTTGGATTGAAGAAGTCATATGTGTGTGCTTGCGAGATGTCTCTTTGCCCGTCATCGAGACCGTCTATTTCGTAGTTAATGTGCCTGTATTGCAAATCGATATAAGTGTACAGCTTTTTGTTTACCATGAAGTTTGCACGGGCATAAATATTGGCATCATCTTTAACACCAGTGTTATCATAAAAGCGGTGTTTGGGATCAAAGGTATTGAGGTTGTTTTCA
>NZ_DATFKB010000003.1:0-10539 GCF_035268865.1 Salinivirga sp.
ATTCCCCGTATTTTTCTGGGGGCAAGGTTTACCAAAATACTTACCTGGCGACCGACTACATCTTCAGGTGTAAAATATTCAGCAATTCCCGACACAACAGTGCGTTGGTCTATTCCGGTATCGACTGTCATTTTAAGCAACTTCTTGGTCTTTTTTACCTTTTCGGCATCCAGGATAGTACCAACACGAATGTCCATTTTAGTAAAATCCTCGAACTTTACCTCGGCTTTTGATGGTTCCACGTCAGCATTTTCAGCTTCATTTTGTTTTTTTGTATCATCGAGTTTCTGGCGCTGATTGGCAACCATAACGTCATCAACCTTTTCAAACAACAGCTTCGCCTTATTAATTTTATGCCCGGGCTTTAGCAAATCCATATTGCCAATGTCCTGCCACGTTAAACCAGGGGCATTGACCATTTCGTTGAGCTTTTGTGCCGAAAAAGGAATAAAAGGCTCCATGAGCACACTCAATGCCGCTGATATTTGAAGACTGACATACATAATGGTACGCGTACGTGCTTCATCGGTCTTGACCACTTTCCAGGGTTCAGTATCGGCCAGGTATTTGTTTCCAAGTCGGGCAAGGTTCATTGCTTCGCGTAAAGCTTCTCTAAACCTGTAATGATCCAGCGCATGTTCCACTTTGGCCCTGATCTGCTGATAAATCTCTATGGTTTCTTTATCAAATTCTGTATAATCAGCAGGCTCCGGCACTTCACCATTGTAATATTTGTGGGTTAATACAAGTGCCCGGTTTACAAAATTGCCCAATATAGCAACAAGCTCATTGTTATTTCTGGCCTGAAAATCAGCCCAGCTAAAGTCATTATCTTTTGTTTCAGGCATATTGGCCGTTAATGTATAGCGCAATACATCTTCCTTCCCCGGAAACTCTTCAAGGTACTCATGCAGCCAAACAGCCCAATTGCGACTGGTTGAAATTTTATTGCCTTCTAAATTAAGAAACTCATTGGCAGGTACGTTATCGGGCAGTATATAATTACCGGCACGATGCAGCATAGATGGAAAAATAATACAATGAAAAACAATATTATCCTTACCTATAAAATGTACCAACTTGGTCTTTTCATCTTTCCAGTATTTTTCCCAATCGGGCGTGAGTTCTTTGGTAGCAGAAATGTACCCAATTGGAGCATCAAACCATACATATAGCACCTTCCCATCTGCTCCTTCAACAGGAACCGGCACGCCCCAATCTAAATCACGGGTAACAGCTCTTGGTTTAAGTCCGTCATCGAGCCACGATTTGCATTGTCCGTATACATTCGACTTCCACTCTTTATGATCTTCTAAAATCCATTTTCGCAAATGTCCTTCGTACTGATCTAAAGGCAAGTACCAATGAGTTGTTTCTTTCTTAACAGGGTTGTTACCTGTTAACATAGAGTGTGGATTTATTAATTCCATTGGACTAAGAGATGTTCCACATTGCTCACACTGATCACCGTATGCCTCTTCATAATTGCAATGAGGGCAGGTACCTTTAATGTAACGGTCGGCCAAAAATTGTCCTGCATCTTTGTCGTAGTACTGCTCTGAAGTTTGCTCTACAAACTCGCCTTTTTGATAAAGATCTTTAAAAAAATCCCCGGCTGTTTCATGATGAACCTTATTGCTCGTGCGGCTATATATATCGAATGAAATGCCAAAGCGTTCGAATGATGATTTATTCAACTCATGATAACGATCTACAATAGCCTGGGGAGAAACACCTTCTTTGCGTGCTTTTATGGTAATGGGAACCCCATGCTCATCAGATCCGCAAATAAATTTCACATCCTTACCCTTTTGCCGTAAATAACGCACATAAATATCAGATGGCACATACACACCTGCAAGATGTCCAATATGAACAGGTCCGTTAGCATAAGGTAATGCCGAAGTAATTAAATATCGTTTGTAGTCCATGGAATGTATTTTAATCAGATTTTTTAGAATGATGAAAAAGCTTAACTTCGTATAAATCGCATATTTTGCTTTTTCAGCCCACAAATATAGCGATTACCTGGCAAGTTATAAAACTGAATGTATGACAATTACTAATTTCACCCGCCCTTCAACTATTCAGGAAGGAGATACAATTGGGATTCTATCAACGGCAAGAGCCATCGAACAGGAGGAGTTGCTAAACGCTAAAAACCATTTAAATAAAAAAGGTTTTAATGTAGTTTATGGCGCTACCATAGGTGCTAAACATCACCAATTTGCCGGCGATGATGAGCTTAGGCTAAACGACCTCCAAACCATGATTGACACGCCTGAAGTAGATGCAATAATTTGCGCCAGGGGAGGTTATGGCACAGCCCGTTTACTGGAGCAAATAAACTGGTCAAACTTTAAAGAGAACCCCAAATGGATTATGGGGTATTCTGACATTACAGCACTCCACAATGCACTTTCTCAAATGGGCATCATGAGTTTGCACGGCATAATGCCAATAAATATTAAAGACAATGAAAGCAAACAGGCACTTAACAAAGCAATGGCAATTATGTGTGGCCAATCAACATTCAGCTTGGATTTACAATCTCATAAACTCAACCATAATGCCCCTGCCAGGGGTATACTCACTGGAGGAAATCTGTCTATGCTTTATAGCCTCAGGGGAACCAAATATGATTTTGAATCGCAGCAACGTATCTTATTTATCGAAGATCTGGATGAATACCTATACCACATAGATCGTATGATGGTAAATTTTAAATTAAGCGATATTTTGACCAACATTTCGGCCCTGGTCGTTGGAGGAATGACGGACATGAACGATAACACAATTGCATATGGCTATACGGCAGAAGAAATAGTTGAAAGTCATATGGAAGAGGATATTCCGCTGTTTTTCAATGCGCCCTTCGGTCATTTCCCGGGAAACCATCCCATGGTATGTGGCGCACAAGGAAACATTTCAAATGAAAACAACCAATGGAAATTAAACTATAAGTTATGAGTCAGCACTCAGAAACAGGAAAATGGGGAGAGGCACTTGCTGTAGATTTTTTTGCCAAAAAAAATTTTAAAATTGAAGCAACAAACTGGCACTGGCACAACAAGGAGATAGACCTGATCGTGAGCAACCAGCGTGAAATAATATTTGTGGAGGTTAAAACCCGCACGGCCGGGGTACTGGCCAAACCAGAGGAAGCACTTACAAGAGCAAAACAAAAGCACTTGCTGCAAGCGGCAAATGCATACATTATAGATCATGATATAAATAAAGAAGCTCGTTTTGATGTAATTACTATTTGGATCAACGGGAAACAACACAACCTGAAACACACCCCAAATGCCTTTGGCCCCCAATGGTAAGCCGTAACCTGACATATCATATTAACGACCTGACAGCCGACCTGTTAAATCTTATCTGGCCTGCAACCTGCCAGGCATGTGGCGAAAGACTTTTTAAAACAGAGGAAGCAATTTGCACAAACTGCCTGACCCAACTACCACGTACAAATTATCATCTTTGGGCAGAAAATGATTTTCATAAACTTTTTTGGGGCCGTATACCTGTAATGTACGCTACGGCAATGTATTTATTTGAAAAAGAGAGCCCGTACCGGAAACTTATTCATAAGCTTAAATACAAAAAAATGCCTGAAATTGGTATTGTATTGGGCCGTGAAATGGGTTTTGAAATAAAAGATTCCGTTTTTAATGAAATAGATTTGATAATTCCTGTACCCCTGCATCCAAAGAAAAAAAAGATAAGAGGCTATAATCAAAGTGATATGATAGCCAAAGGTCTCTCAGAAGGAATGGACAAGCCCTGGCGTGCAGACATACTGAAAAGAGATACACATACAGCAACTCAAACCCGCAAGGGGAGATACGAAAGATGGGAAAACGTTAATTCTATTTTCTCAATTAACCCCAAAACCAGTGTGCGTGACATGCACATACTGGTAATTGATGATGTGGTAACTACAGGTGCTACATTGGAATCATGCGTGGCAGAACTACTTGTTAATGGAGCAAGCCATGTCTCTCTCGCAACATTGGCCTTTGCTCATAATTAGTGCTTGCCCGAAAAGTCCAATGTCTGCGTTAAACCATTTCTGAAAGCAGTCATTCCTAAAAGTTAACTCCTTGATTTTCAAACAGACCAAATTTGAACTTGAACTTTTAGAATCAAGCACTCAAAAAAACAGGTGGTTTTCTGGCAGACACTAATTAAAGCCTCCTGTATAACTTTTTATTGTTCAATCCACTCAACTATTTCCTCAGATTGTGGCTTAGTGCGTGGTGAAAATACTTTTACAAGCGTACCATCAGGATTGATCAAATATTTTTGAAAGTTCCACTTAACCTTTGAATCTTTTACACCATTCAAAGCTTTTTGGGTAAGCCATGCATATAACTCATGCTGATCATCTCCCTTAACGGAGATTTTTGACATCATAGGAAATGTTACGCCATAATTCTTTTCACAAAAAGCAGCAATTTCCTTATCGGAACCTGGCTCCTGGTTCATAAAATTATTGGCAGGAAAACCAACAATTACAAAATTCTGATCCTTATATTTTTTATATAAAGCTTCGAGTCCCTCATATTGGGGTGTAAGACCACATTCTGAGGCAGTATTAACCACCATTACTTTTTTTCCCTCCAGGGTAGCCAGATCAAATTCACTGCCGGTGATATCTGTAACCTTAAAATCATGCAAGGTATTGTTTTGTGATGCTCCCATAACTGTAATCAGCATAAAAGCAAATAAATAAAATATACGCATAGGACAAATATTTAATTGTTAACATAAACACTTATAATGTAAATATGTTTATGCACGGTTTAGTTCTTAAAATTTTGGGCTAGAACAAGGGGATAAAACCAATTTAAATCGATTTTAAATAACCTCCCTAAGTCTTCATGCACAGCATTTCCAACCATGTAACTAACGGTTTTCCGGGAGTGTTAACACTCTGTTAATCAGTAGGTATAATCAAGAAAAAATGATGATGTTTGTGTTAACAGAAAGAGAAATTTAGATTTTAGCAAGAACTATCCCTGTCCCTATTCTTTTAATCCCGCTCGAAATGCCACTCGGTTTTCAGCGGGATTATTCTTTTAGAACTACAACTATACATTAGGTCAGCGTAAAATCATGTGATGCTTCTAGTATCAATTCCTAATATTTCTTGTTTGACAGCTATTTGATCCCTCCGGAATCAAAATTCTAAACCACCTTTCAGGCAAATCGTAAGGAGATGAAAAGAAGGCCACTAACATTAAAAACCTCATCGTTTGGCCGCAAAGAACTTTTTTAATAAAGCTGCTGATTCACTGGCAAAGGGTCCCTGTTCTATAATAGTTTTCGGGTGTAATAAATTACCTTGCCTGGAGAATCCTCTTTTGGGATCAGGAGCTGCGTAAACAATTTTTGAGATTTGAGTCCAAAAAGCGGCTCCCGCACACATTACGCATGGTTCGAGCGTTACGTAAAGCGTACAATCAGTGAGATATTTGGCCCCGAGGGCCTCCGCCGCAGAAGTAAAGGCAAGCATTTCTGCATGGGCGGTTACATCATTCAATTGTTCAGTTTGGTTATGTGCTTTTGAAATTACACGATTATGACAAGTTATTACTGCACCCACAGGAATTTCACCCTCCTCAGAGGCCAACTGAGCCTCCTGAAAGGCCATTTTCATAAAAAATTCATCTCCGATCATACATATATCATTTTTTACACAAAAATAGAAATTTGGTCATTAATTTGGGCTAAAAAAACAAAATGGTTTTATCGCATTCGCAACAAATAAGGTCTGATCAAAACAATAAACAGCAAGGCAATCAAAAAGGAAATAATTGTGCCCCATAAAACCCCTATTGTTGGGTAAAGATAGTGGATTGCAAGGGCATAGATTACGATGTTTATTGAGGCCAGCACCATAGTTTTTCCAACCGCCCGTGCAAATTTTGCGCCCTGTGAAATGCTCAATATAGTCATCGTGCTAAGCATGACTGCAGGGAAAGTAGAAAAAATACCTGTCCAGAAACTATTGGCAAAAGTACTGATGATGACCGTAGAAGCTACAACAGTACCCGCAAACAGGGCTCTGACGAAGAGTGCCCACCATCGAAACACACGTTTTTGCTTACCCGCTGAAGGAATTTTTAAGCGGTACTCCAGCAAATAAAAAGCACTACCCATGGCAATAAAATAAAAGGTGAGCGAAAACAGAACCGTTATGTCACCTGCAAGGGAAATGGTCCAGGCCATTGTAAACCAAAAAGCAAGGGAAGCAAGTAGAGCCCAAATCAAATGAAATCTAAGCATCACAATAAACAGAAAAAGAAAAAGTGTATTGACAGCCATGCCGAGCGGGGCGGCTAAGGCAGCCTCTGCAGCGAATTCAGGATTCCTTACTAGAGCCACATAAACAAGCGAAACCAATATGGTTGAAGGTAAATTGGCAATGGCGCCACCGGCTTTACTACCCACCTTTTCGGCAAGCAATGTAGCGCCGGCTATCCAAAATCCGGCAATAAGGAATGATTGAAGTATTTGAAAACCCGGCAATTCCATGGGCGCAAAATAAGGCAAAAAAAAGACTGCCTCAAAAGAGGCAGCCTTTGTTTTTATCCATGATTATAGTTATGGGCGAACTTTTGTTGGCGTAACGGGTGTGCTGATAGTAGTATTTTCGAAATCGTTTTTATAGACAGATTTACCATCTGGATCTACAATTTCAAAATCATCTATAAACAATGCGAATGCATCGCTTGACACACAACCAATAGATATCTTAACATTCTCTCCTGCCCAGTCTGAAAGGTCCCATGTATAGTTGGTCCAGGCCGTTGGCACCTCTGCATAAGGATCAGGAGTAAGAATGGTTTCACTATCGTCATCAGTATTAATTACTTTAACTATTAGTCTTTCCAGACCATATGCATCAGTAATAGATTTACCATACAACGATACTGAGTATCCGTCCTCGATGTCATATCCTTCACTTGTCATCCAGTCATTATCATCGCCGCCGCTGGAAGCCATACTGAAGGCATATTTGTTGCCACTATAAGCTTCCCAACCAGCAACTTCTGCTGGATCAGTTGTAGTCCAGTCAAAAATCGTCCATGCTGCTGGTGATCCCGTTCCGGGATAATCAAAGTCCGCAATAGTATATTGCGCCAGTCCATCAAGGTCTTCGGTAGTCCATGGATCAAATTCAGTAGCCCAGGATTCAAAACCTTCAAAATCATAGAAGAGCTTAATACCCATCAAAATCATACTATGGGTTTTAGATACCGTACCATTACTATTAGAGTATGTAAAATGATAATGTAAGGTATCATCAAGCATATCAAGCGTAACGGGTTCCATAATGGTATCTGCATAAGCAAATGTACCTGTGATATCTGTTGTATCGCCACTATTTACGCTAGAACCAATGGTCATAGAAGTGGGAGCGGTACAGTCATCTTCCAGTTTAAAAGGAATTTTAAGCACGGTATCACCCAAAATAGTGACTTCTGGAGGTGCTCCTACAAGTATTGGATTCACCACCTCAAAACCGATCATTTTACTAGCCGGGCCACCACTTACATTGGTAGAAAACTTAAGCGTGGTTGCATCACCGGTCTCTAAATTACCCATATCAGCTGCTGAAAAGGCATAAGGGGCAGAACCATCTTGAGTTGTAATAGTTGAAAGAAGTTCTCCGTCTTTGAAAACTTCTAAATCTACGGATGATTTTGAAGTTGTAACGGTTCCTGTAACTTCACTGTCTAGCACATAATAATCCGGATTAGAAACCGTGATTTGCACACCAGTATAAAAATCATCCTCCTCTTCCTCACAGGCGGTAAAAAGCACTGCAAGGGCAAGTAAGCTAATTATTAATGAGAGTATTTTTTTCATAATTCTAAAAATTTTGTGTTTTTATTGTACACCTGTTCTTTCATCCCACCACATTTGTTTGCCCCAGAACTTATCTACTACATCTGCAGCGTAAGGTGCTAAATTGGCAGAGTTGAGGTTCGATTCGTCTGTTGGATATGGGAACATGAATGGTGGTCTGTTATGACCTGGATACGGACTAGCAGGTGCAGCATCCATTTGTGGGATGTCTGTTCTGCGAGTCTCGGCCCATGCCTCGTGCCCTTGCTTAAAGAGTGCTACCCATTTTTGACTGAATAAATCTTCATCAACTGTTACATCAAATCCTGAAGCATAACTAGCAGCATCCCCAGCATCTATACCATTTTCTACACAAGAGGCTATAATAGCTTCTTCGAAGGCATTTTGATCCGCGTTAGCTTCAGCTTCAATAAACTTCACTTCAGCATAACGCATAAAAGGTGTAAAACCATCTGCTATTTCACGATAGCGTTCTCCAATGCGGCTGTATAGGTTAATATCACCAACATTATCTGGCGCAACACCAGGAACGACACCATTATAAACATCATTTTTATTTGGATAAGCAATTACACTTAAACGAGGATCTGCATTATCAACCAGATAATCGATCAGGAAAGTTGCTACTGCGTGGTCATCACGAGTTTCCATATCCGCAAACCATGGCTCCCTATATGGAGCATCTACGGTCCAGTACAAGAATGCATTGTCGTCGTTACTTTCCATAATAGGATAAGTACCATCATCAGTTAAAATATCACTCCTGATTGTCACAGCATCCGGATATACAGAAGCAATGCGATTGGCCATGCGCAAACGAAGTGAGTTGGCAAATTTTTGCCATTTAATAACATCACCTTCAAAAAGCAGATCACCAGCACCAAGTTCACGCTGAGATTCTGGGTCAAACATTTCATTGGCTTTTGCCAAACTATCCATTAATGCAGGATAAATTGTTTCCTGCTCGTCATACTCAGGATTGGTTACTTCATTCAAGCCGCTGATAGCATCAGTAAAAGGCATATCGCGCCAGCTGTCGGTTCCAATTTGAAAAACCAATGACTGGAAAGTTAGGGCAGCAGCCTCTAGATTAGGATTACCTTCCTGGCGAGCAAATTTTTTGGCATTTTCCAAATCAATAGCTACGCGGTAAAGATCTTGCCATGCAGCATTGATTACAGATTCGCGCTCTTCATAACGAGCTTCGTCAACGTACTGAATTTTTCCAAGATGTCCGGCATAAGTTGAAACATTGTTCATATTGAACCAGGCATCGTAGTAATACTCGCCAAAATAGCGGATACCATTACCCAGTAAGTTTGTGGCAGGTACCGTGGTCGGACTGTTGGGATCTTCGTTCATCTCCTCCCAATCGTCTGTACATGCAGTAAACATGAGCAATCCGACAATTAGTAAGCTAAATATGTTTTGAAATTTCTTTTTCATAGCAAAAATATTTTTGTGTTTTTTAGAAGTTGAGGTTTACCCTGAAACCAAGCGTGCGTGCTGTTGGCAACTGGAACTGCTCAAGGCCCATACCTCCCAAATTTGCACCAAATCCTGTTTCGGGATCAATACCCAGATCATTACTAGGGTGAACGTATAACATTGCAAGGTTACGACCTACAAAGGATACACTCGCTCCATGAACAAAACCCACTTTATTCATAATTTTTTGTGGAATTTTGTAGCTAATTACGAGTTCACGTAGTTTTATATATGAACCATCAATAACTGAATTAGCTTCTCTTCCCCAATATCCTTTATAATAATTATAGGATGAAATAACGATATCATTCGGGGTTCCGTCTTCTAACACACCATCAATAACAAGACCATGCTCACGAATACCATCTTCTGCGGTTTCTTCAGTAACACCTGCATAGGCACCAAACCAGTCAGACACACTGAACACGTCACCACCATAGCGGCCATCAATTAAGAAACTCAAAGAAACTGTTTTATATGAGAAAGTATTGCGAATACCACCAGTCCAATCGGGTGTAATATTACCAACCTCTACAGGAACTTCTGTTTTAACAGGTAACCCATTTGAGCCAATAATTTTGTTACCGTCTTCATCATATTGAAATCCACCGGCTTTGATTACACCAAATGCCTGTCCGGGACGAGCTTCTATTGTTACACCACCCCAGGAGCTGGAGATTTGATAAGCTTCAAGGTCTCCGTATAGTTCATTCACCTGGTTCCAGTTTTTGGCCCAGTTTACATCTGTGGTCCAGGTAAAACCATCAGGATTGTTAAACCAGGTAGCACCAATTTGTATTTCAAAACCTTTGTTTTCAATTTCACCAGCATTAATTAACTGACTTTGAAAACCGGATGATGGTGCAATATCCACTTCCATAATCTGGTCGTAAGTAATCTCGTCATAATAAGTCACATCCAGACTGAAGCGATTCTTTAAGAATCTTAAATCTACACCTATCTCAGTACTTGTTACCTGCTCAGGTTTCAAACCAACAGGAGGTAATATTCTATTTGTAGCAAAAGGGGTTACACCACTTAATGGAGTTACTCCATTATAAATCAATGACAACTGATAAGGATCGGTGTCGTTACCCACTTTGGCCCATCCACCACGTATTTTGGCAAATGATAAAATGTCTGATTCAAGTTCTAACAATTCATTCA
>NZ_DATFKB010000004.1:0-10402 GCF_035268865.1 Salinivirga sp.
AGGTAAAATAGCGCCGCCATGGCAAACAAGGTGAAAATCCTCAGGTTTATACCCGTTAATAGATGAGGCTTTTTGGATGTTGACCCTGAAATTATGGGAGCAAAGAGGAGTTGCGAAAATTTCGAAAACCCCACCATTATGGTTGTAAGGAGTCCGATATGCCATGCTTCGCCTCCGGCTTTAATAAGCATTGATGGAATGACCGTGTCGACATCCATGAAATTTTTTGCTATGGCCAAAAAGGAGGCATGCCAGATAAAAGCCCTGAAATTATTCCTGGAAATACTTGTGGTTAGGTTTTGGCTATGTAACCGGTTTATCATGGTATGCGTAACGGTTTTATATCCATTTTGTTCTTTTGATATATTCTATTACACGTAGATTCGTTTAAAAGTTCAAGAAATTCTGCTACTGAATCAACAGATGTTACAATAGGGGCAAAATATTGACCCACTATTTTGATATTCTGTCCGAATTGTTTTGATACTACTGCTTTTATATCTCTTGTGGCAAGTAGCTTTACAACCCCTTTGCCTTTACCTTTTGATCCGTGCTGATCTTCATCGTAGTTGCGCATGTCATTTTTTAATGTATCTGCAAATTGCCACTGGTCATCCTTTTTCTGATATATTTTATAACTAATGGCTTCACCAAAATGGCCCGATTGTATGTTGTCCTGGTGGTCTACTGCGATGGCGATTTTCATAGAATTTGAATTATTGTATACAATAAAGGTTATTTTTTTATAAGAATTTAAAACAAAAGAAATAATAATGAACTTATGTTTAAAATGATATTATCAAATTTCAAGCCAATATATTAAAGGAAATTTCATTTTGTAATAACATTAAAATAAGATGTTTATAAAGAATGTATATTTTAAATTAATTTATGTAAATATAAAAATATTTAGCCATATTTCAAAACAAAAAAATATATGTATTGTGCACTAAATTTAAATATGTATATTGTTTCACGAAAAGTATTTATACATGGTTTGGGTTTAGTAAAAGGTATTGGTGGAATTGTCCATATTTTATATCTTGCGCGCTCTTAACAAAAAATTCAATAATTATGTTCAAAAAGCGTCAGATCCCACACACGTATGTTATTGTCTTCTTTTTCATTGTATTATCGGCTGCATTAACCTGGGTAATGCCGGGTGGCGAATATGTAGAAGTGCAGAAAGAGGTAAACGGAGAGGTACAGAAAGTGATGGAGTTTCAACCTACCGAAGCCCAACCCCAAACATGGGAGGTTTTTGCTGCTATGTTTAAAGGTTTTGAAAGACAGGCCGGTATTATCGTGTTTATTTTGATGATTGGTGGTGCTTTTTGGATAATGAATGATAGCAAAGCTATTGATGTGGGTATATATGCCTTTCTTCGGATGACGAAAAAACTGGAGCGCAACAAATTTATGAAACGCATAGGCGTTGATAACATTATTATAGCCATGATTATGATAATGTTTAGTGTATTTGGGGCTGTGTTTGGAATGAGTGAAGAAACCATTGCTTTTATAATAATTTTTGTTCCCATGGCCATTACCATGGGTTATGATAGTTTGGTAGGCGTATCGATGTGTTTTGTTGCTGCAGGTCTTGGTTTTGCCGGAGCCATACTTAACCCTTTTACAATTGGTATTGCGCAAGGCCTGGCAGAAATTCCACTTTTTTCAGGTATTGAATATCGGATGTTTGCCTGGCTCGTAATTAATATTATTGGTATAACTTACGTGTTAAGGTATGCGCATAAAGTAAAAAAGCACCCGGAGAAAAGTATTATGCATGAGGAGGATAAGCAATGGCGGGACAAGACAGACGAGGAAGGCATTGAAAAACTTAAATACCGTACGCCAAAAGCTGCATGGGCCGCTTTTATTTTTCTGGCTGGTGTTATGGTTGCAGCATCTATAATATTTCCCGAATCAGAATTAAAAGTAGGTAACTCATCTGCCATAGTTCCAGCTATTCCTATCGTAACCGGACTTTTTATCATTAGCAGTCCTTTGTTTTTGCGTAAATCGGTTCATTTTTTCATACTTAATCTACTCATTTTTACCATTATTTACCTCATTGTAGGGGTAATGGGCTATGGTTGGTACATTATGGAAATTGCCACTTTGTTTTTTGCTATGGGCATTTTTGCAGGCATTGCTATGAGCAAAACACCAAATGAAATAACAAACCTCTTTTTAGCCGGTACAAAAGATATTATGTCGGCAGCACTTATTGTAGGTTTAGCCGGAGGTATTATCGCTGTGCTTGAAGATGGAAAGGTTATTGACAGTATTTTACATAGTCTGGCAAGTGGCATGAATGAAATGGGCAAGGTGGCCAGCGTTGGAGTAATGTATGTAATCCAAAATGTAATTAACATTGTAATTCCTTCAGGAAGCGCCAAGGCTGCTTTAACGATGCCAATTATGGCACCATTCAGTGATTTGATCGGTATCTCACGTCAGGCTACAGTTGTGGCATTCCAGTTTGGCGATGGTTTTACCAACATGATAACGCCAACTTCGGGCGTATTGATTGGTGTGCTAGGCGTGGCAAAAATACCTTATGACAAATGGGTGCGCTGGGTATGGCCACTAATTACCATACTTATAATCGTTGGTTTCTTGTTGCTAATACCCACTGTGACCATGGATTTGAGTGGTTTTTAACTGATCCTGTTAAACATATTAATGGTTAAAGCGCTTTTTGGGACTTTTGTTATTTCAGTGCACATTTGGATTATCGCATCCGAATTTTTTTAACGAGGTTGTCATGCATATTTGGAAATAATTCTTTGTATTAAATTTACAAGGGTTTTCAGATGTTAATTTGGTAGAGTTAACTGATTGAGAAATTAACCATTACCCTTTTTGAAGATAGACGTTTGTGTTTGCCTTTTAATTGCCATGAGCTATTTTTGTTTTGTAAGTTTGAAAAGAGATAAAAGGAATTCTACTTATGACATTGAAGCTAATAAATCCCAGGTATTACCTATGGTTGATCAAAAGGTTTTTGCTCTTTCTCATACATCCTTCGGCCAAACAAGATAAAAGCCTCACTAGAATTGATAAAATCAGAGATGTAATTATACTTTTCTTACTAAAATTTGTAACCGCTTCAATACTTGCAATTGTTATAAAAAGTTTTTTTAATTATGACAATACCGCTTTTGCAGAAGCAAAAACACTATATTCTCCGGTTTTACTTTTAATTATTGGTGTGGTGATTTTACCGTTAATAGAGGAAATTGCTTTTAGATTAATGATGCTCTTCAAAGCTGAAAATTTGAGTTTATCTTTTGCTGTTTTGGTTTATTATATTTTTACTAAAGGATATTTTCAAACCTATGTTACTGATATTGATAACTTCTTTTTCATAAGAGTGACAATTGGTATTATTGCAGGATTTGCAATGTATTTTATAGTTTTAAGGCATGAGCCTAAGGTTCGAAAATTTTGGGAATTGAATTTTAAATGGATATATTATTTTTCATTCGTCTTATTTGCCTGGATCCACATTATAAATTATGATTTAACCCTCGAAATTTTGCTCCTCATGCCGGTTTTAACTTTACCTCAATTAATAGGAGGTATTGTTTATGGTTTCGTGAGGGTGAAGTATGGCTTTGTTTATAGTTGCATTTTGCATGGCCTTAATAATTTTGTGCCAATCGGATTAACGCTGGTTTTATTTTGACTGAAAAAGAGTTTTTTCGTTTGATTGATTATACTTCATTTGAAGAAAGAAAGGTTCTTCAGTACTTTTGTATATTGCAAAACTAAAACTTAATTATATGATACACTACAACTTAACAATAAAAGGCAGGGTACAGGGCGTTGGATTTCGATATTCAACTGTGGAAAAAGCCAGACAGCTTGGTGTAGTAGGATACGTTAGTAATATGCCTGATGGAGCCGTTTATATTGAGGCTGAAGGAGATGAGCAAGACCTCGGCGATTTTATTGCATGGTGCAGAAAAGGTCCTTCTATGGCTTTTGTTGAAGATGTAAAAATTGAGACTGAGCCTGCTAAAGGCTATCATAATTTCGAAGTCAAACATTAATTCAAGATTTTGTCCCCGATCTGGAACGTAGCTATTCTTGATAGCTCAAAAAGAACATGTATTCTCATTGTTGGTTGGATTGGATAAAGGTAAGAAAATGAATTATTTTGTTGAATTATTTTCCACTGAGAACGCTGCACTGGCCTATTTGAATACCCAATAGCTTTGATTTTAAATTTCTGTAATTATGTGTGTTGTTTTTAAATTGTTTCTCCCCGAAGCAAATTTAGATCGCTAATTTTTCTGCATAAGAAGAAAAAATCATCTAAAAATCATTTTATCAAATATTTACACTAAAAACTAATCGTTCAGCCAGGCCTGATTATGTTTTTATGTATTTAATACTCTGTGGCTTTTGTTTGTAGAATTCATGGTTATTGCGTATCTTTTCCTAATAAAATATGATTGCTAAAGGTGATCATGAATCAAAATTTTTTGATGATTTGAAAATTAAATAATCTAAAATATATCAACATGAAAGATCAACACAAAAAGATTAGTAAATGCCCGGTTACTGGTGCCACAGCAACCTCCAGGCATGGTAGTGGAACAAAAAACGAAGATTGGTGGCCTGACAGGTTAAACCTCAATATACTTCGCCAGCATTCTGCTTTATCAGATCCTATGGAAGAAGATTTCGATTATGCTGAAGCATTTAAAAGCCTGGATTTAAAAGCGGTTAAAAAAGATCTGCATAAGCTCATGACCGATTCTAAAGATTGGTGGCCGGCCGATTGGGGCCATTATGGAGGCCTTTTTATACGCATGACCTGGCACAGCGCCGGAACATATCGAGTAACCGACGGCCGTGGAGGAGGAGGTACCGGGAATCAGCGTTTTGCCCCCATCAATAGCTGGCCCGATAATGTGAGCCTCGATAAAGCAAGACGACTGCTTTGGCCCATTAAACAAAAATATGGAAAGAAAATTTCCTGGGCCGACCTGATTATTCTGGCAGGTAACGTTGCCCTTGAATCTATGGGATTCAAAACTTTCGGATTCGGTGGAGGCCGTGAAGATATTTGGGAGCCAGAAAAGGATATTGATTGGGGTCCCGAGCATGAATGGCTTGGAGATACCCGGCACGATGATAAAGGTACCCTGGAAGGCCCCCTGGCGGCAGACCACATGGGCCTGATCTATGTAAATCCGGAAGGTCCTAACGGTGAGCCCGATCCTGCAAAATCTGCAGAATATATCCGTCAGTCGTTTAAACGAATGGCCATGAATGATTACGAGACCGTTGCGCTTATAGCCGGTGGACATACTTTTGGTAAGGTTCACGGTGCAGCGCCCGAGGAGCACAATGGCCCCGATCCGGAGGCTGCACCACTTGAAGAGCAGGGTTTGGGTTGGAAAAACAGTTATGGAACCGGTAAGGGAGCCGATACCATTACCAGCGGACTTGAAGGTGCATGGACCAATAAACCAACAACCTGGGATATGGGCTTTTTTGAGAACCTGTTCGAGTATGAATGGGAACTGATAAAAGGTCCCGGAGGTAAATACCAATGGACACCCAAAGAAAAAGAGGCTCAGGAACTGGTACCCGATGCGCATAAAAAAGGAAAGAAGAATCCACCGATGATGCTGACAACCGACCTTGCGCTAAAAATTGATCCTGCGTATGAAAAAATATCCAAACACTTTTATGAAAACCCGCAGGAGTTTGCCGATGCCTTTGCACGTGCGTGGTTCAAGCTGTTGCACCGCGACATGGGCCCAAAATCACGCTACCTTGGCCCTGAAGTGCCTGATGAAGATTTGATTTGGCAAGATCCGATTCCCGAAGTTAATCATGCCCTGATTGATAAAAATGATATTGAGACTTTGAAAAATAAAGTGTTGGATTCGAATTTGACCGTTTCTCAACTGGTTTCAACCGCGTGGGCTTCAGCCTCTACTTATCGCGATTCAGATAAACGCGGTGGCGCCAATGGTGCACGCATACGTTTGGAACCTCAAAAAGATTGGGAAGCGAATAATCCGGCTCAGCTCACTAAAGTGTTGAACACATTGGAGCAAATTCAGCAAGAATTTAATACGGCCCAGTCGGGCGATAAAAAAGTATCGCTGGCCGACCTGATTGTGCTGGCTGGAAGCGCTGCAGTGGAAAAAGCTGCCAAAGATGCAGGCGTGGAGGTAACAGTGCCTTTTACACCTGGCCGGATGGATGCTTCAGCAGAACAATCAGATGCAGAATCGTTCGAAGCACTTGAACCCGATGCCGATGGTTTCAGAAACTATTCAAGAAAACAGTACATGAAATGTGCCGAAGAATTACTCATTGACAAGGCTCAGCTATTGACACTTACCCCGCCGGAAATGACTGTGCTGGTTGGCGGTATGCGAGCACTCAATGCCAATTTTGATCATTCGGAGTATGGTGTATTTACAGATAAACCCGGAAAGCTTACCAATGATTTCTTTGTAAACCTGCTCGATATGGAAACAGAATGGAAGCCCACTTCTGATGACAGAGAGACTTTCAATGGGGTGGATCGTGAATCAGGCAAGCAAAAGTGGAAAGGCACACGCGTCGACCTGATATTTGGCTCAAATTCTGAACTCAGAGCACTTGCAGAAGTATATGGAAGCGCTGATGCAGATCAAAAATTCGTGAAAGATTTTGTAGCAGCCTGGGTTAAAGTAATGAACCTCGATCGGTTCGAATTGGATTGATTCAGGGTATTTTAATTAGATATCCGGGATTAGTATAATTGTAGTGAGGTACCTGCATTAAAGGTGCCTCGCTTTTTTTCTGTTTTGGGTGTCTTATTCTATTTTGCTCAATATAATTAAGCTGTGTTATAAGTCCAGACCTTATGTTGGTTAATGTATTTTATTTAAGGTTTCTCGCCACGCACGCCACGATAAAGAAACGCCACGAACGCTACGAGTTATCACGTTGCGAACACTGCATCTTCGTTGTATGCCCTGCGTGATATATGGTGCCAACAGTCAATTGTAGTAGTTGCCTTGCTCCACCAAAGCTATGCGAAAACGAAGCGACGAGGCAATTTGTTGATTGTCAGCTCAAAAGGGTTCCTTCTCCGCCGGCTGGCGAGTCGCAATGCCGGCTTCGAATACTTTTTAGAACCCTCTCTAAAATCTTGTTTTATCAACTAGTAAATTAGAAATTAAGATCTGAGAATAGGTTTTCTTTTGAAAAACCTATATTTGCAAGCGATAATTTATTGTTCAGACAAAAAGTTGCCTTTGCAGCTTAAGTCTAAGAATTTTAACGGTACTATTAATGCGCAAAAAGCATATTGAGGCAACAGTATATCAGTACACTTTAATCATCATTATTTTAATTGCACTGGCATACAGAGGAGGCCGGGATTTTTTGTTTCAGAAAAATGAGGCGGAAATTACTGTTGAACTAAAAGATATACAGGAGATTTACCCCCGGGCAAAGAATTATGAGCTAAACAGGCACGGTGCATACGATGTATATGGCAAAAAAAACCAAAAAATAGGTGCTGCATTACTTTCATCGAACTACACCAAACAATTTGGTTATGGAGGTCGTGTTCCATTGCTAATTGGCATCGATGATAATTTAACCATTACAGAAGTTTTGCTGTTGCCTAATAATGAGACGAGTGACTATATTCAGGCCATTTATGGTGACGAGTTTATTGGTAAGTGGGAGGGTGTTAACCTTGAAGATGCTACACAGTTCCAGGTAGATATCATCTCTGGTGCCACCCACACAAGTAAAGCGGTAATCGCTGGTGTAAAACACACCGCTTCATCTGTTATGAAATCTGATGCATCGGTTATCAACGAAACAAGCCTTTGGGCAACAATCAAGGATATGCTGTTTCTGAGTTTATTGCTGCTTTCATTGGTGATGGTTTTTAAAAAAGGAACTGCAAAGTACCGCACCATCTATATGTTTTTAGTTTTGGTCATAATGGGCCTCATCCTCAACAATGCCCTCTCGGCTCAGCTTCTGCACAGTTGGTTAAAAGATGGCTTTGCATGGCGGGCCAACTGGCAAACTGCTGTTGTGTTCTTGTTGGCACTGACTGTTTCTTTCATCGGCAAACGAAAGTTTTATTGCAACTATTTATGCCCGATGGGTGCATTGCAGGAGTTGACCAATCGTTTTACGCCCTTCAAAAAGAGAAAACTACTCACAACATATAAAGGTCTTTCTGTTAGGGAGGTTTACCTGGTACTTATTGCAGGGGCATTGCTTTTGGGCTTTTCTCCTGAGTTATCGTATACCGAACCTTTCATGTTCTTCTCATTTCGTGTGGTCGGTATCGGGCTAATAATTTTTGGTTTAATTGTTATCCTGTCATCGCTTTTTTTCACTAAACCCTGGTGCGCTGTATGCCCCACAGGATGTTTTTTAGATACCGTATCTTATCAGAAAGCTAAAAAAGTTTGAATTTTAATAATCTAAAATCATGGATAAATCTAAGTTTATAAATATCATGCTTGCCATTGCCGTTTTGGTGCTGGTAATTCAATTAACCCAAAAAGGAGACAACTCCAACAGGCAAACAACAACACGAACCACTACTTCGGGAGATGCACTCATAGCAAAGTCAGACTCGGCTTACGAACCCTTCAAAAAGAAATCATTGGGTGTGAAAAGTGCAATTTATCCAAAGCCTGCGTTGGTAATTGGCTCCTATGACCAGGAGGGCAAGCCTAATATTATGACCGCTGCATGGGTAGGCATATGCAACTCTGATCCGCTTAGTATTTCTGTTTCTATGCGCCCTGCAACCTATTCTCATGGTAATGTAACGGAATCAAAATCGTTTACGGTCAATATACCCTCGTCGGAAATGGTGAAATATGTAGATTATGCGGGTCGGTTTTCGGGAAAAGATGTAGATAAATTTCAAGAGACCGGGCTCACGCCTGTGAAAGGTGAGTTTGTGAATGCCCCCTACGTAAAAGAGTTTCCTATAGTGATAGAGTGTGAGCTGACGGAGTATCATGATCTTGGCTCGCACCGGCAGTTTATCGGAAAAGTGATCGATGTAAAAGCAGATGAGGTTATTTTAGATACAAATAACCGGGTTGATGTGAATTTATTGAATCCCCTAATATATGCAAGCGGAAATTATTATGAAACAGGCCGTTTTATAGCTAAAGTAGGGGAGTCCATAGATGAAATAGATGGCCAGCCCTTTGTGCCCGATTACAGCGACAGATATGCCAATCATGCTTTGGAGGTGATACATAACCGAAAAAGCGTGCGCCATTTTACTGACCAGCCGGTTACTAAAAAACAAATAGAGACCTTACTCAGAGCAGGTATGGCAGCGCCCACAGCGGCCAATAGGCAGCCCTGGGTGTTTTATGTAGTTACAGAACGTGAGGTTCTTGATTCGTTAGGCGAACAGTTACCCTATGCGAAAATGTTGTTGCAGGCACAAAAAGCGATTGTGGTTTGTGGCGACATGGAAAAGGCCGGTAATCTGGCAGACAAAGGCTATTGGGTACAAGACTGTTCAGCTGCCTCAGAGAATATACTTCTTGCTGCTGAAAGTATTGGTCTGGGAGCTGTTTGGACGGCTGCATATCCGTACGATGACAGAACAAAAGCGGTGATTAAAACCCTTAACCTGCCCCAAAATCATGTCCCCTTAAATGTGATCCCCGTTGGTTATCCAACTGGTGTGGACAAGCCCAAAGATAAATGGAAGCCGGAGAATATTTTTTGGAAATAAATTGTTCGATAAACCAAAAAATAATTAAAGATTATAAAATGACTCCTGGCAGTAAGTATACCTTGCGGCTTTATTGAAATGATAGAATTTCCGGACTATTTTTTCGACGAAAGGCAATAAACGAAGCTTTGGTTGCTGGTTGTGTGTTGTTTTTATAACTGTAGTTAAAATAACTCTGATTTAGCTTTAAGACCATCTTTTCTGGCAACTCTTTAATTTGGTTATAACAAAAAATTAATTGTGATTAAATTATTCCAATTCGGATGCGCTTAGCAAATTAAATTCAAAATTTATTTGTATGCTAATGGGTTGATTGTTATATATCTAAGAATAATAAGTGTACTGTGAGGACAGAAGTGGCTTGAATATTTGAAATTTATTTCTTTTTTTTGTTCGCTTAAATAATATAAAATAATAGCATGCAAAGATTTTGATTGGTTGCGCTTTCATATTCATTGTTTGTTATGTGCAAGGCTTGATTATTACCCTATAAGTATAGAATAAAATTATATTGTTTAATTTTTTAATTTAATTACACGTCATGAAACGCTTAATTACCATTGTTGGTTTTGTTGTGTTATTTTCAACATTTATCAACGCACAAAAACAAGAGATTGATGTTTTTTCTGCTCCTAA
>NZ_DATFKB010000005.1:0-2769 GCF_035268865.1 Salinivirga sp.
AATATAAAATGGAGGGTTTCGATGAAACTTACCGGCCCTGGGTTAAAAAAACAGAAGCCATCTACACCAATTTACCAGAAGGTACCTACGTCTTTAAAGTAAGAGCGAAAAATATTTATGGTGTTGTCAGTTCTGAGGCCACTTATAAATTTCAAATTAAACCACCCTGGTACAGAACTGTATTGGCTTATTTGTTATATGCTTTCGCGGCTATACTGATATTTGTATTGATAATGCGCTTGTATACATACGCCCTTAAAAAACAAAACCGGCGCCTGGAGAAAATGGTTAAGGAACGCACCAAAGCCCTGAAAGAGCGAACCGATATGGTTGTGAAACAACGCGACGAAATTGAGCAGCAAAAGGAAGAGATAAGGGTGCAAAAAGATGAACTCGAGGTGCATAAAAATCATTTGGAGCAATTGGTTGAGCATCGCACAGCTGAACTTAAACGT
Source organism: Salinivirga sp. (assembly GCF_035268865.1). Lineage (GTDB taxonomy): Bacteria > Bacteroidota > Bacteroidia > Bacteroidales > Salinivirgaceae > Salinivirga. The sequence goes on from NZ_DATFKB010000005.1 coordinate 456, forward strand.
GCCAAAGAGAAGGCAGAAGAATCTGATAACCTTAAAAGCTCTTTTTTGGCCAATATGTCGCACGAAATTCGTACACCTTTAAATGCCATAGTTGGCTATGCTGATTTAATTACCGATGAAAATAGCCAGCAACAGCGATCGCATTTCATGGAAATGATTATGGTAAATGTAGCCAATCTGCTGTCACTAATTGACAATATAATTGATCTCGCAAGGCTTGAAACTGCCCGTGTAGAGCCTGAATTGCAATCGGTTGATCCTGAAGATTTGCTTAAAACCGTTTATCGTAGTTATTTAGATCGGTTTAAAGAAAAGGGTATCGCCTTTGATATCGAAAAAGACACTTCAGAAAAAATTGAAATAAATACTGACCCAAATCGTGTAGAACAGGTTTTTATGCATCTGGTTGATAATGCCCTCAAGTATACTGAAAATGGCAAGGTTATTTTGGGTGTGGCGAAAAACGATGCAAAAAATACCGAACAGATTTTGTTTTATGTTTCCGATACCGGTATTGGTATGAGCAAAGAGGGGGTAGAATTGGTGTTTAAGCGCTTTACCAAACTCGAAAACGATCGTAAAAAACTTTACCGTGGTGCCGGTATTGGCCTTGCTCTCAGTCAGAAAATCGTGCATCTTTTGGGTGGAGAAATATGGATTGAGTCAGCAGAAGGAGAGGGGACTACAGTTTATTTTACATTGCCTGAAGTCTGATATTTCCCGCTGTGTTAATTGTAGCTCCTGTTCCGCCCTTTTGAGCTGCTTACTGTAAATTGAAAATATTAAATACTTCCTTAATTTTCGACCCACTATAAAGCTTTATTTTTATTATACTTGTGCTCTGATATGCAAAATCTGAGTAAACAGCCTGAAATATGAGCACTCGTGCTATTACCTTGTTGATTTTAGTGGTTTTTCTCTTTGGACAGCTCAATGCGCAGAAAGACAAGAGGTCACTTGATTCTTTGTTGCTTAGTCAGCTAACAATTGATATGCAATGGTTCCTTGCCCATAAGGTTGGCAAATCCGGAGGCGATGATTTTAATGAATTTACCCTGAAAAGGGGCTATGTGAACATTAAAAAAGGTATCAGTGAAAAGCTTTCAGGCCGTATTACAACCGACCTTACTGTGGATCAGGAAGGTGATGGAAAGGGTGATATTGAAATCAGGTTGAAATATCTCTATCTTGAATACCGCTTAAACAGTTTTTTGTTTTTCCATCAACCTCATTTTGAGTTTGGTCTGGTACACAGGCCCTGGATCGATTTTGAACAGAGTGTGAATGATTACAGGGTGCAGGGCCGGATGTTTCTCGAACGCAACGATATGATCAATTCGGCTGATTTTGGTGTGGTGTTTATGTCCTTGCTCGGTGGAGAACTCGACAAAGCCTATCAGAAAAATATTAACGACGATTTTCCCGGAAAATATGGTAGTTTTTCCCTTGGTGTATTCAATGGTGGCGGTTATCATGCACTCGAAAACAATACCAATAAAACCCTGGAGTCGCGCCTCACTTTGAGACCTTTGTACCGCATTATGCCGGGACTTCAGTTTACTTACCATGGAGCTGTTGGACGTGGTAATACCGAAGCCGAACCCCATTGGCACTATCAGTCGGCTTATTTATCAATGGAAACAGTCTACAGCGTTTTTACCCTGGAGGGGTATAATGGCAGAGGAAATTATAAAGGAACAGCTGTCCAGGATACGATTTCCTACAATGCAGTACCCCAAAGCGGTTATTCGGTTTTTGCCGAAGGTAAATTTTTTAATTCCAAAATTAGTTTAATCGGCCGCTATGATGACTATATCAGTTATTACGATACAGGCAACCTGCGCACACAAAGGTTTATAACCGGCGTAGCTTACCATTTTTCCAGGGGAAGTAAAATAATTGTGGATTATGAGCGCATTAGATATCGCGATAATCTGGCCAGTGACGATTACTTCTTTGAGCTAGCCCTTGAACTTAGGTTTTAGGTTAGCAAATAGGTTTTCGCGAATAAAACTGAAAAGGTTATCCGCATTGCTCTGTTTAACCGAATTACACCGCCTAATACGTGTGCTGTTTTAACCAGGATCCTGTCCAGTCAAACTTACCGAAGGTAAATCGACACATTCTTAATTTTTCACGCAGCGAACGCAACGATAAAAACGCAGCGTTCGCAACGGAGGTTTTTTACGAGCTTAATTTTTGGCGCAATGATAATAACCGAAACAGAGAGGGGCATAAAAGGAGTTAAATTGATATTTGATGAGGAATTATAACTTGCACCCGGCTTCAGCCGGGTGTTTTGGTTCCCAAAACA
>NZ_DATFKB010000006.1:0-8217 GCF_035268865.1 Salinivirga sp.
TGCTGTTGATAACCGTACTTTGTAGATGTATACGCCACGTCCGATACGGTCGCCAAAATCATCTCTTCCATCCCAAACGATAGGGTTATTCATATATTGTGTGCCCGAAACAGAAGTTTCCAGTGTTTTAATGAGTTTTCCTGAAATGGTAAATATTTGAATGCGCACATCGATCATTTCATTGGCCTGGTTATGCTCGAAGAGAAAACTTGTTTTGGTTGTAAAAGGGTTCGGATAGTTCAATACGTGCTCTAAAACCACATCAGCCGAGTTGGCTACATAAAATTCCACATACGATTTCGATGAGTTATTGAGTATATCCCAGGCTTTAACCTCAATGGTATTGAGTCCTTCATCAAGATCAATCAGTTGGTATTCTACTTTACCCGATTGATAGCTGTTGAGATCGTTTTCGTAAAAATCGTTGAGGTTTATTCTGTTGTTGATGTCTTCATTCAGGGTGGCTGTTAAATCGTGGCCAATTACATTCCCTGTGGTATTTACTCCGTATTCATCGCGCAAATGCGCAATTAATAGTGGTGACTCATCGGTTGTACCACCACTAACAAATGTGGTATCGTTCAGGTAAACATCTATTTGCGGTCCCTGACTATCATCAACAATTAAAGAATCTGATCCACCGACTATAAAGTTGTCAAAGTGGCCATAGGCATCTGTTTGTGTGTTTTCGGCATAATAGGATATCTTGCCCTGTCCGAACTCATAGTTGATGTCGATGGGTACAATAAAATCGAAACTGAACTCACCATTTTGAACAGATGCCTTTCCTTTGTATATAACATTTGAATATTCGTAGTAATTGAAACTGCCAGATGGGCTATTATCATTATTGAGGGTCTGTTTTTTCTTTAGTTTATCGTAAATTACAGGGTAAACCGTTCCGTTAAAGTTCATTTTTGAATTACCTGTAGAATCTGCAATATGGCCGTGTATTCTTATTTTTTTCAAAGCTTTAAGTGTATCAGCGATAGCTGTATCGGGCTCATTGAAAGCTTCAATTCCGTTTATGGAGTCTGTAATAATTCTTTTAGGCGGTACATCTAATCTTACGGCTGGGTCGCCGAAAAGCGTGAAGTTACGCAGGTTATTTCCGGAAGTTAAATTTTTAGTAATGGCAATTACTTCTCCCAGCGTTTTGTACTGACCGTCTTCATTTGGCTCAAAAATGGTATTGTAGAGGTTCTCGCTTAATGTTTGATTGGCATTACCGTAAACAACCCGGGTAGTAGAAAATAAAGTAATGGCTCCAGCATTTTCTTTGAGTAGTATGGCTTCACCAAGTGATTGTCGGTTTTTATTATCATACCGGCTTACTTCGCAAGACCCTGTTACAAAAAAAGGTAGCTTATCATTAGTCCAGTTTTTTACTGTGTTTTTGTTTAAAATACCTTCATGGGCCAGACGGGTTTCGCTACCGTGCCCCGTATAGTTGAATATGAGTACTCCCCGGTGTATGTTTCCGTTAATGGCTTTGGTTACCTCCGGATATCTTTCACCGGCGGGCGTTGATTCCTGTGGGTAGGCATCCATCAGGATCATTTTTGGATTCATCCATTTGTATTTGTTTCTTACAATTGTAGCCAATTCATAGGCATCTTGTTGCAGGTAATAATCAATACCATCTGCGTCGTCGCCCACAAAAACAAGATCGTTTTTCCATGGGCCAAGGTTCGGGTTTGCAACATAATCAATGGTTTTGTCTACCATTATTTGTGCCTGATTTACTGTGCTTACCGGAAAGCGACCAACACCCATGTCTAACGTGCCATTGAGATCTAAACTTCCTTCATCACCTCCTTCGCCACTGTCGAGCATTACAAAAAAGTCGTCACATGCTACAGAGCGATAGCTATACACCCAATCGGTCTGAAATGTTGGTATGTAATTGGTATTGTTGCTTTCTGAAATATTGTCATAAGAACCGTCTCCAAAAAGTAAAAGGTGTTTGGGCATTTGAGCATCATTTGAAGCCCTGTCGTAATACATTTTAAGGTAGTTTCTGATTGCCGATGCATCCTGATTTCCGCTTGAAAATTCGTTATAAATTTTTTGAGGCTCAACTATTCTTACTGTGAGGTTTTCTCGGTCTCTATGAAATTGTGCAAGCTCTTCAGCCTGATCCTTGAAATCGGGGTGAACCAAAATGAATAGATCATAAAATCCTTCGCCATGTAGGTTTTGATTTTCAACTGCGCCGGCGTCTGTTGGAGTGAGCGCATTTTCATGTTCAAATGCTACAAACATGTTTTGATCGTCGGCAGGGTATTTGAAACTTGTCGTGGACCCATTTCTATTCAGATTCACATTTACCGGCGCTCCTGTATTGCTGATATTCCATACAATACCATCTTCAGGCAGGTTGCTCAGCTGATATCGTACAATATCTGGTTTACCAATATCCTGAAAGTTTTGCATTATCATCGGGTTTCCTTCATAAATCAACGAACGTTCTGCAATAACTTCAATATCACCCACATAACCATTTGCAGTAACATTAGAGGAGGCATACTCCAGGGCTATCGAAAATTCATCTGAGGTTGCATTTACTGTCGCTTCTGAAATTGAAGAGCGCCCCTTATCGTAGCTTCCGCTTTGTGCTACACTGGTTTGGTGAAACATATTTCCATTGAGGTACATCCTGAAATATGAGGTTACCCCTGAGCAGATAGCTCCAACATGGGTTTTAACTCTGATAGGAGTGCTTTCAACAATATTCGGAAAATTAAAGTTAAACGATTCATCTTCTCCAGGTTGCATTGGTTCGCCAAAAAAGATGCGTCCTGTATAATTTAGATTTGTTGTCCGGTGATTAAAATATTGTACGTCGGTAAATGTATTTCTGCTAAGCGTATGGTTCTCATTATTGTAGTTTTGGGTATTTATAGTGGATGCAGGCCCCAGCGATGTAGTAATAAAATAGTGTCCGTCGAGGGTGTAATCATGTTCTTTTATAGATAGCTCATTTGTCGCTGTATCAATACCGCGGTTTAAAATACCATTGCCGTAAAACAGAATGTAATCTCCACTATTAAAAACACCATCACTACCTTTTTCCATCCAAATGGGAACCTGAGGTAAATAATACGGGTCTTCCGAATCTACCCTGAATGAGAGTTGTTTTCCGCCAAATCCGTAAACTCTTACGTCGGCAAGGTTGCTAAAGCCCCAGTCAGATAGTTGATTATAAGTAATTTTGTAAATCCCATTTTCCCGTACTTTAATTTTTCGCCATTCTCCTGTATTCAGTACAGAATTATTAGGATACTGTTTCTTTTGTGGTAAAGCAGCCTGAAGCTTTGATTTTTGGAATGAAACCGTGACTCGGGCTTTTTGCAATAAATTAAATTGTCCGTTTTTGTTTACACCTGCATTTACCCACAAATAAAGTTTCTTTTGTTTTTTGGTCGTAACTATTTTGTAACTATAGTCAATTTTACCGGGTATTTTTTTTGTTGAAAACTGGGTATGTTTTGGAGGGGAGGTTAATGAAATATTTGAAATGCCAATTTCAATATTTGATGTTTGTTTGGGCATATCAATAATCCTGAAATAGTGAGGCAAATGCCGCAGACTGTCAAAATAATAACAGTTTTCAAAATAGGCACGGTTTAGCTGCGGGTCATCGACCCATTTAATATTAATATCAAATACCTGTTTTTCCTGACCATTTAGTATGGTAGGCAGTGCAATGAAGAAAAAAATAAGTAAACTTAGAATTGAATTACTTCTGAATAAGATATGTTTGATTTTATTTTTCATTTTTTCAACTTATTTTTCTGTTAAGGCCCTTATATTATTTCGGGCTCCGAAAATAACTTCATTTCTATATAATCTAAAATAGTTTTGCCTTTAAAATATATTAAATTGCTGGTTTCAAATTTTCAATGCTTAAGATATGTATTAGATTTGGGTTATGGTATTATATTGAGTGAACATTTGAACAAAGTATTAATATTAAAGTTGATTTTGTATTTTTACCTGAAAAAGAAAACGCCTGAAATAATAAAATATTGCTACTGAACGTATTCAAATTGGGTTAGCATTACTTTTAACAAAAGAATTGTTGTGGGAAAAAAGTCATTAAATGGTTTGTGCCTTGTTTTTATTTTGTTGTTTGGTTTTAAATCAAGCGCGCAGGATGTGCTTTTTTCGCAGTTCTATAAAAACCCGATTTATTTAAATCCGGCATTAACAGCACTTCAAAAGTGTGGACGCGCATATATAAATTATCGAAATACATCAATCGGTCCGTTGGATCAAACTTTTTACGCCATCGCATTTGATATTCCTTTTATTGAAACTAACTCTGGTTTGGGGGGTATGATTCAATGGCATGAAGATGGACTAAAAAGAGTCGGAACCTTTGGCTTTCAGTTTTCCCGAAAAGTTAGTATAACGCCTGATCTCTTTATTACCATGGGTATGGAAGCCGGTGGTATTTATCGAACCTGGAACAAGTCTGATATCAGACTTCCCTCTGATGTTACGAATGGCACATCAAATTCGGGATTAACACCGCCGTCAACATTAATTTATGACCTGGCTGCCGGCGCCGGAGTCAACTATAAACATCATTATGCAGGTTTTGCGGTAAGACATATCACAGAAACTCAGGCAAAAGCAATGCGGGTAAATTCACCTGTTTATCGCAAGTACATTGCACACTATGCAGCGCGTATACCATACCGTTTACCCGGTGCCCGATATGGTTTTTTTGCGCCCCAGTTTATTTTTGAGCAGCAAAATGGTAACAATCATCTGACATCTGGCGTATACGCAGTTTATGAAAAAGTAGGAGCGGGTATGTGGCTTAGGAACCATTTTCCGTTAAAAACGAGTTTTTTAATATTAATGGCCACAATAAAGCGTAACAATTTAGAGTTTTCATATAGTTATGACTTCCCGCTTAATGGTGCTGGCATCGTTTCAGGCGGCCATGAAATAGCAGTAATTTATTATTTATCAACCTTTAAAAAGAAGCATGATAAATTAAATCAGAAGAATTGTTTAAGTTTTTAATAAAATATTACGAAATCAGTTCATTTTATATATATTTGTAACATGAACCTAAATCGGAAAACTATGAAAATTCGTGCGTTCAATTTATTATTAATTGCAGCTTTATTTGCACTAGCATCGTGCAGTAAGGAAACATCCAGTGTTACAGGGTGGGAGTATAACAATCCCGACAATGGAGGTTTCCAGTATTATGGAGATTATTATGAACAGGAAACAGGTCCTGGTCTTGTATTGATAGAAGGAGGTACTTACATCATGGGTCGCACCGATCAGGATGTAATGCATGAATGGGACAATTTCCCAAGGCAGGTAACCGTATCCTCGTTCTATATGGACGAAACAGAGGTGACCAATACGGCATACCGTGAGTTTCTATATTGGCTCAATCGGGTTTTTGTTAGCTACCCTGATGTACATAAAAATGCACTGCCTGATACGCTTGTATGGCGTAGACCACTTGCATATAACGAACCTTACGTTGAATACTACTTCCGTCACCCTGCATACCAATCATACCCCGTTGTCGGTGTAAACTGGTTGCAGGCTAGTGATTTCTGTGAGTGGAGAACCGATCGCGTGAACGAAAAAATATTGATTGATTATGGTGTTCTATTGCAGGACCCTAATCAGCAGGACGAAGCAAACTTTAATACAGAAGCCTATTTGGCTGGGCAATATGAAGGTGCTGTAGATGAGCCACTTCCGGATTTAGACCCGAACAAAGATACTCGTAAGGTACGCATGGAAGATGGTATCTTTTTACCTAAGTATCGCTTACCAACCGAGGCTGAATGGGAGTATGCTGCGCTGGCTTTGATTGGTGAAACAACAGGCGAAAGAGTATACGAACGCCGTATTTATCCATGGGGAGGCGACCGTCTTCGCAAAGAAGATCGTAGTGAGCAAGGTGAAATGCGTGCTAATGCTGTTCGTGGTGCTGGTGATATGATGGGTGTTGCCGGAGACCTTAACGACCGTGCAGATATTACACACAATGTATATTCATATTGGCCAAATGACTTTGGTCTTTACAACATGGCTGGTAATGTTAACGAGTGGGTTTTGGATGTATACCGTCCAATGAACTTCGTTGATTTTAATGAATTCCGTCCATTCCGTGGTAATGTTTTTAAAACTCAGGTACGTGATGCAGAAGGTAAAATTGCCAGAAAAGATAGTCTTGGACGTATACAATATCGTCCGGTGACCGACGAGGAGGCTTATGGAAGAAGAAATTATCGCCAGGCTGACAATATTAACTATATGGACGGTGATTTAGCTTCAAGTATTTACTATAATGAAGAGGATGCTGCTCGAGGCGAAGGTTCACAGCGTATGTATTATACCGGAAAAGATCTTCAGGATCCCAATGCAGCTTCACTTATTAACGACCACACTCGCGTATATAAAGGTGGTGGTTGGAGAGATCGTATATATTGGTTAAGTCCGGGTACGCGTCGCTATCTTCAGGAAGATGATGCAAGGGATGATTTAGGTTTCCGTTGCGCGATGACAAGACTTGGGGAACCAGCTGCATATTAATTGAAACGCATACAATTATATAAAGACCGCATTATTTGCGGTCTTTTTTTTTACTTTGTGGTGTTTGATGGAGTTATGTGCCTGTTTTTGTCGCAAAATATGTACATTTAAGCAAATATTTTTAACTTTACTACATGAACATATTGGAGTTGTACAAAATATTTCAGCAAAATCCGAAAATTTGCATAGATAGCCGTAAAGCCGAATCCAATAGTATCTTTTTTGCCCTGAAAGGGGAGCGCTTTGATGGAAATAAGTTTGCAGCAGATGCCCTAAAAAAATGTGCCTTTGCTGTTGTCGATGATCCCGATGTTGCAACATCGGATCGTTATATATTGGTTAATGATGTATTAGAGGCACTTCAGGAGCTTGCAAGGGCCCATCGTCAGGAATTTTCAATTCCCATTATTGCTATTACTGGCACTAATGGTAAAACAACTACAAAAGAACTTATTGCGCGAGTATTATCTCAGGGATATAAAGTTTATAGTACTAAAGGCAACTTTAATAACCATATTGGAGTACCACTTTCACTCCTTGAATTAACCCCAGAATATGAAATTGCCGTTATTGAGATGGGTGCCAATAAGCCAGGAGATATTAGAGAATTATGCGAAATTGCCCAGCCCACACATGGTATCATAACAAATGTTGGAAAAGCTCATCTGGAGGGGTTTGGTTCCTTTGAAAAAGTAATGGAAACTAAAGGTGAACTATATGATTACCTTTATGTTAACAATGGTACTGCTTTTGTAAATTATGACAATGAGTACCTTGAAGATATGAACCCACCTCGAAAAACCATTCATTATGGTATAAGTAAGTTTACACATTGCCAGGGACAATTGATTTCAGATTCCCCATTTGTTAGTTTCAGATGGATATCAACCGGTGAAATGGTTTACGATGAAACTGAGTTAGACTGGTCTGATAATAAAAGGTATGTTGAGCTTAATCTGGTTGGTAGTTATAACTTTGAAAATGGACTTGCAGCAGCTTGTATTGGTAATTTTTTTGATGTTGATGATAAGAAAATCAAGAAAGCACTGGAGTCATATAAACCGGATAATTATCGTTCACAATATATGAAAACAAATAACAACGTGCTTGTAGTGGACAGTTATAATGCCAATCCAACTTCTATGAAACTGGTAATAGAGGACTTTGTAAAGTTTGACGCAAATTCTAAAATATTAGTGCTTGGAGATATGCTTGAACTTGGCAAAGTCAGTAGTCGAGAGCATGATGTTTTAATACATTTCATTTCAGATTTAAATACTTTTGAAGATGTGTATTATGTTGGAGAGGAGTTTTGTAGTTTGAAAAATGAATCAACAAAAAATTGGTTTAAGGATGTTAATGAGTTGGCTGCAGAATTAAAAAAGAAGAAACTCAAGAATAAAACTATCCTTCTAAAAGGATCACGTGGCATGCAATTGGAACGTCTTATCCCGGAACTTTAATTTTCACATTATATTCTTCACCCTGCCACCGGCAGGGTTTTTTATTGAATTAACTTTTATTCATAGTGACAATGCGGGCAGGGCATTGGTTTGCGTTTGGTTTTGATGTTAGTATTGAAATTAAACATCATTACAATTTCGTGTGCTCCACCGGTACCAGTTCCCATTAGTT
>NZ_DATFKB010000007.1:0-23307 GCF_035268865.1 Salinivirga sp.
GATCCATTTGTAGGAGCTTATGAAGGAACTACTGTTGCAGGAACCTCAGTTGGAGAAGCTGCTACTATTGAGAATGTAATTATGGCTACGCCTAAGGTTGCACTTGCAGAAACTGATGAAATGTTCCATTTTTATGGTGCATTAGGTAATGCTGGTGTTGGAGAACATCAATTGGATCTTGTTTATTCTGCCGATGGTGAAACATGGACAGATATAGCAGTTGATATCCCAATTACAGGAGGTATGGAGCTTTATTCTTATGACTTGAGCGCTATACCAGCAGGAGCCTATCACATTGGATTCAGAGCTAAAGTTACAGGTGACGGAGAATTCAGTACGCTTTATGCCATTGACCACGTAGTAGGTCCGGAATTAGCCCCCATTGTTACCTTTAACGTAGATATGAACAAACCTATTTTAATGGGTGATTTTGATCCGGCTAATGACACAGTAATTGTGGCTGGTGATATGAACGGATGGGCTGAACCAGGAACCGATCCTTCAATGTTTATGGAAGATGCTGATGATGATGGTATCTATACAGTAAGTATGGAACTTGCCGATGGTGACTATGCATACAAATATTTCAAAGGTGCCGGTTGGGACGGTGGCGAATGGGACGCCGGAGATGACCGCATGTTTACTGTTGCCGGAGCCCCTGTAACACTTAACGACGTTTGGGCCAATGAATATTTGGTAACTTTCAATGTAATGCAAGATGGAAATCCTGCAGAAGGTGCAACTATCAACATTGATGGACAGGACCTGACAACAGATGTTGACGGAATGGCTTACATAGGTTTGCTGGATGGTGATTATCCATACACTGTTTCACTGACAGGGTTCGATGATATTACTGGGTCAGTTACAGTTGACGGTGGTAATGAAACCGTAATGGTTGAATTTATTACACCTATACCATTCCCATTTATGGATGACTTTGAAGCATATGCTGAAGGAGACTATGTGGCTCAAAACTCAATTGCATGGACCACATGGTCAGAAGCTCCAGGTACTGCCGAAGATGCTGTTATTTCTACAGTACATGCTTCAAGTGGCGTAAACTCTATGCTAATTTCAGGAACTAATGATATGGTACTACCTTTAGGTGATTCTGTTGCTGGTAAATATCATCTTGGGTTTGATATTTATGTTGGTACAGATAGTAGTGCTTACTGGAATATTCAGCAAGTTTTACTTGAAGAATGGGCATTTGAAGCGTACATGAATAACGACGGAACCGGCGAATTAAATGCTGATGGCGCAACAATTCCATTTGATTTTGAACTTGGCGCATGGCATACAGTTGAGCATTATATCGACTTAGATAATGATGAAATTACACTAATGATCGATGGTGCTGCAATTCATACATGGCAATATAGTGTACAATCAGATGGTAGTGCTGGTACAAACCAACTTGCTGCACTGAACCTTTATAATGGCGGTGCAACCGGAACAGCTGCTTATTACGTTGATGATGTTATGTTCCAGGCCTTATATCCTGTTACATTTAATGTGGATATGAGTGATGCTATTATAGATGGTGATTTTGATCCTACTATGGATACTGTAATCGTTGCAGGAAGCATGAATGGATGGATGGAACCAGGTATGGATTCAACCATGTTTATGCATGATATGGACGAAGATTCTATTTATACTGTAGAAATGTATCTCACCGATGGTGACTATGAATACAAGTATTTCAACGGTGCCGGCTGGAATGGCGGTGAGTGGGAAGGCGGCGACAACCGCATGTTTACAGTTGCCGGAGCAGCAGTTGTTTTAGATGATTTGTGGGCTGAAGGTGTTGGTATTGATAATATAGCAGAAGCTTTAGATTTCAATATTTATCCAAACCCAACAAACGGTGTATTGCATGTTGAAGTGGTTGGAACCAATCAGGTGACAATCATTAATGCAATAGGTCAGGTTGTAAATACCGTCAAAGTTGATGGACATAGCACACTTGATTTGTCTAATAATGCGACAGGGGTATACTTCATTAGAATTTCTGATGGAAATAAAGTAGCCACAAAACGTGTTATTGTACAATAATTCATTCTCAATAAATGTTATAAAAGCCGCCAGGTTTTGGCGGCTTTTTTTAATTTGTAAATATTGTTTGTGTAAGCAATAAAAATTAATATATTTGTCTGATAGAGTGAATTTTCACTATTGTTAACCAAATGTTAATTTTTATGAGACACAAACTTTTTACACTTGCAATTAGTATGTTGGTTTTTGCCTTTGCAGCTAATTCGCAGAAACAGACAACAAAGGTGGACAAAACACCTTTAACACCAAAAAAATTGGAAATGAGCTCAAAAGCTCAATGGGATGTACAGTTCACTTTTGATGCAGTGGAAGCAGCTTCTCCCGGTATAGAAACTAACGGAACTTATTTTTATACCACTACCTGGAATGCAGGTAATTTTCATCGGTATGATATGGATGGCGCAAATGCTGAAACATTTACAATCACAGGTGTAAGTGCCATAAGAGATCTTGCTTATGTAGAATCTACAGGTTATTTCTATGGTTCAGATGCATCAATGACAATTCAAATTATGGACCTGGATAATGAAGCATCTATAGGTACCATTACTGTTGACGGAGGATCCGGTGTCACAGGAGTTCGTCACATTGCTTATGACCCGACTCTTGACGGTGGCGCAGGTGGTTTCTGGGTAGGAGACTGGGCAGAACTTGCTGCTATTGATATGGCAGGAAACTCGCTTGTGAGCAACTCTGAAACTCCTGAAATTACAAGCGCTTACGGTTCAGCTTACGATAACTGGACAGATCCTTCTAATCCAAAATTGTGGTTGGCTCTTCAACCAGCAACACCAAGTGATGCCGTTTTTGCTGAATTTGATATTAACACATTAACGCTTACCGGTGTTACTCATGATGCTATTGCAGATGTGCCAGGAGCTGATGCTGCCGCACTTAGCGGTGGTGCCTGTACATATGAGGCCGATGGCTTGTTTATCCTGGCCGGCTCACTACAGCAAGAGCCAAACCTTGTTTTTGGATATGAACTAGCTGTTACAGCCGATCCAACTGCACCAGCTGGACCTACAGCTTTTACAGCCACTCCGGATGCAGGCGGAGCACTTACAGTAGACCTTGCCTGGACAAATCCTGATGTGGATGTTAATGGTGATGCATTAACTGATCTTACCAGCATCGACGTATACCTTAATGACGATCCTACTCCTATTTACACAAATGCTTCACCCACAATCGGTGGTGATGAAACATATACTGCAACGGCACCTGTTGGTGGAATGCATACGTTTAAAGTGGTTGGAACCAATGGATCTGGTGAAGGTATACCAGTTACAGCTTCTACTTTCGTTGGGGTAGATGTGGAAGTAACAAGTCTAACAATGCCTGGTGTTGGTGCTGTTGGAGATGTGGTTACTCCTATAGTAACTGTTAAAAATAATGGTGTTGGTGACCAAACATTTGACGTTACTTTAGATGATGGGGACGCGTATTCTGAGACATTATCAGTTACTGATCTTGCATCAGGTGCAGAGGATGTATTAACTTTCCCGGATTGGACAGCCGCAGCTGCTATGACTTATACTTTCACTGCTTCAGCTAGCGATCCTGGAAGTGATATAGATATGACGAATAATACCACAATGCATGACTTAACTATTTTTGATGGATGTGAGCATACACTTGTACTGACTGATTCCTATGGAGACGGTTGGAATGGTGCCACTGCTTCTGTAAGTGTTGGTGGTGTGGTAGCAGTTAACAGCGTTACAATTGAAACAGGTGATACCGAGTCATTTGTTTTCCTTGCTGAAACTGGCGACGATATTTTATTTGAGTTTGATGGCGGTGGTAGTTACCCAGGAGAATGTAGCTGGGAAATTTTTGATGGCGAAGGTACTTCAATTCTAACTGGTGAAGGTCCGGATGCAGCTTCAACAAACGTATCGGGTAATTGTGGTGGTCCTGCTTATCTAGTGACATTCAATGTAGATGATGGTGCTAATCCAATTGAAGGTGCCAATATCAATATTGCCAGCACTGATCTTACAACGGATGCTTCAGGGATTGCCACAATTGAGCTTTCAGATGGCGAATATATTTACACAGTAACCATGACTGGCTATGCTTCAGTTACAGATACAATTAATGTTGCAGGAGAGGCTATAACTGAAACAGTTACATTGAACCCGGTTTATTCTGTTACATTTAATGTGGATATGAGAGATGCAATTATTAATGCCGAGTTTGATCCTGCAGTAGACACCCTAATTGTTGCAGGAAGTATGAATGGATGGATGGAGCCTGGTACAGATGAAACCATGTTCATGACTGACGTGGATGAAGATTCTATTTATTCGTTAGAGATGCCTCTTGTGGATGGAGATCATGAATATAAATATTTCAATGGTGCCGGCTGGGATGGCGGCGAATGGGAAGGCGGCGACAATCGCACTTTCACCGTTGCTGGCGAAGCTGTTGTACTAGATGATATCTGGGGTCAGGAAGTTGGTATTAGTAATACAGCCGAAGCTTTAGACTTTAATATTTATCCAAACCCAACAAATGGCGTATTACATATTGAGGTTGATGGAAACAGTAAGGTTTCTATTATAAACGCTATTGGCCAAACTACTAATACAGTAGAGATTAACGGTCATAGTACCCTTGATTTAACTGACAATGCGTCTGGCGTATACTTTATCAGAATTACTTCTGAAAATAAAGTAGCCACAAAACGCATTATTGTACAATAATTCATTCTCAATAAATGTTATAAAAGCCGCCAGACTTTGGCGGCTTTTTTTTGTGGTTTACAATACCAATGACCCTGTTATGTGCACCATATCGACGTCCTAAAGTATACTACAGGTTATCAGGTTATTGTGAATTTTTATTTGATGTTTTGGGTGTCCCGTCCCATTTCGCTCAATAGAATTAAACTATGATGCATAAATCCGTGCATCCGTGAAGAATGATTAGCATTTTTCTGTAAGCGGCGGTTTTTTGAGCCACCGCTAAAGCTATGGCGTCACGCGGTTTTGCTTATTTTTTTTGACCTGTAGCAAAAAAAGTAAGATTAAAGATCGTAAGTAAAAATAGAGCTTTCCATACTAGTGCATTCTGCAGTTTGGGTGCCTCATTGCACAAAACAGGTGAATTCCCTGATTTACCTAACCAATTATCGCGTGGAATCATCAACGACCAAAACTATCAGTGCTTCAGCTCGGAAAACTAGTGTCATGTCAAGTTTAATGTTTTGGGTAAGTAGAAGAGTTTTTCGTTTTTAACACCGATAAAAAATGAAAAGATCAATACTTGGCCCGTCAGATTATGCTTGACATGACACTAGCTTAAGAAACTTTCTGACTAAAGTCTTATGCTAACTAAGGCCTTTTGGCCCCCGCCATAAATGGCAGGGCAAATCAGCTCGTTGGATTGAGATTACAGTATTTGAAAAGCGGTTGCCTGGTTGGGCACCGATCTTGCTTAGCGCATGCTGTCTTACCGTACTTCTTCAATACCTGACTTGCCAACCTTTTCTAAATTCCCAGGTTTCGGTAGCCTTCCCCAAAAACCAAACTCTTCGGGGCTTCAGCCCGAAAAACTATGGCTTTCTGTAATCAGAAAATCGTGTTTGGTTTCGTGAAAAGCTTTATTATTTCCCGGCCGCTTCAATAATATCCAAAACAATAGGCTTTAATCCGGCGAAGAAAAATTCTACTGCTATTACCATTACAATAAGTCCCATGAGGCGCATCATTACTTTTATGCCCATGTCGCCCATTAGTTTTACCAATTTTGACGATGACAATAAAATAATGTAGGTGAGCAGCATAATGCCTGTCAATCCACCGATAAGAATCATTTTGTAGCCAAAAGATGTGGCATCTTCCATGAGCACAAT
This sequence comes from Salinivirga sp., assembly GCF_035268865.1. Classification (GTDB taxonomy): domain Bacteria; phylum Bacteroidota; class Bacteroidia; order Bacteroidales; family Salinivirgaceae; genus Salinivirga. Next base: position 5,924 of record NZ_DATFKB010000007.1, read on the forward strand.
GCCATTCGTGATTGAGCCCGGACCACAAATCATGGGTATGGCAAGCGGTGTAATGGCGATATCGTTTGAAAACTGGGTCTGGGTTTCATCAGATGATTTAATACGTGAAAAGCGTGCCTGTAGCATGTCGAAACCCACATAAAAGAATATTACACCACCCACAATTCTCAGGCTGTCAATAGAAATGGAAAAAAATTGAAAGATAAACTGGCCTCCAAATGCAAAAACCAGGAGCATTGCAAGTGATATAAGTGTGGCCTTGAGTGCTGTGAAATGTCGTTGCCTGTGTGACATATCAGCAGTCATGCTCATAAAAACCGGCATTAGTGCCAGCGGATTGATAAGCGTGAAAAACGATGTGATTACAATAAGACCAAATTCATAAGCACTCATAGGGGCCTATTTTTTTCTTATGAAAATTTTAATCGGAACACCTGTAAAATTAAATCCTTTGCGTAACTGGTTTACCAAAAATCTGCGGTATGGCTCTTTTACATACTGGGGCAGGTTACAATAAAAGGCAAATGCAGGATAGGGTGTAGGTAGTTGCGCTACGTATTTTATTTTAATGTACTTTCCCTTAATAGATGGTGGTGGCGTGCGCTCTATTAGCGGGAGCAAATAATCGTTAAGTTGCGATGTTTTGATTTTACGGTTTCGGTTTTCGTAAACTTTTGTTGCTGTCTCAAGCGCTTTAAATATTCGTTGTTTGGTCAGGGCTGAAATAAAAATAATAGGTACATCTTCAAATGGAGACAGCCGGTTTTTTATTTCGGTTTCCATTTTTTTTGCTGTATCGGTCTGCTTTTCAATTAGGTCCCATTTGTTAATTAACACCACTACGCCTTTATTATTCCTTACTGCCAGGTGTAAAATATTCACATCCTGACTTTCGATACCTTTGGTAGCATCAATCATTACCAGGCATACATCGGCATATTCGATTACCCTTACACTTCGCATAACCGAATAAAACTCCAGATCTTCGCGCACTTTTGATTTTTTTCTTAACCCGGCTGTATCTACAAGGTAAAAATCGTGGTCGAATTTATTGTAGCGGGTGTAAATGGCATCGCGTGTGGTACCCGAGATGTCAGTTACAATATTGCGATCCTCGCCAAGGAGCGTGTTTACTAATAGTGATTTCCCTGCGTTGGGGCGTCCTACCACTGCAAAACGAGGCAGTTCCTCCTCGGTTTCCTCTTCTTTTTGCTCAGGCAGAAGATTGGTTACTTCGTCAAGTAAATCGCCGGTGCCACTCCCCGAATTAGACGATACACTGTAAAGCTTTTCGTAGCCAAGGCCGTAAAATTCTGTGGCATCCAGGTGTAAATCGTTATTGTCCACCTTGTTTACAACCAACAGCACTGGTTTATTAATTCTTCTCAGAATGTTGGCTACTGATTGATCAAGGTCTGTAATGCCATTTTGAACATCGACCATAAACAGAATAACATCAGCTTCATCCATTGCAATAGCCGCTTGCTTGCGGATGGCCTCTTCAAAAACATCTTCAGAATTGGTAACATACCCACCGGTATCAATTACGCTGAAGGTTTTTCCGTTCCATTCTGAGGTTCCGTAATGCCGGTCGCGTGTCACGCCCTCCTCGCCATCAACAATGGCTGCTCTGCTTTCTGTAAGTCTGTTAAAAAGGGTCGATTTGCCCACATTGGGGCGACCCACTATTGCAACTATATTTCCCATTTAAGGTATGTTTTATTCGATGTAACCAAATTTTCTGAGTTTTTTGTCGTTATCCCGCCATTCAGGATCTACTTTGACAAATAGTTCAAGAAAAACTTTTTTGCCCAAAAATTCTTCAATGTCTTTTCGCGCGGCTGTGCCAACTTTTTTGAGTTTCTCGCCCTGATGGCCGATTAAGATCCCTTTTTGAGATTCCCTGGACACATATATGTTTCCTTCGATGTGGGCAATACGCTTATCTTCTTTATATGACATAATTTCTACCTCGACAGAATAAGGTACCTCCTGCTTGTAATAAAGCAATATTTTTTCTCTTACAATTTCTGAAGCAAAAAACCTAAGCGAACGGTCTGTGAGCTCATCTTTTGGAAAATACGGGTCACCTTCAGGCAAATGATGCATAATATAATCGAACACTTTGTCGATATGCAGCTTGTGCTTTGCGGCAATTGGCAGAATAGATGCTTCGGGTAATTTTTTAGCCCATTTTTCTACAAGCGACTCCAGTTCCATCTGATTGGTTTGATCAATTTTATTGATCAATACCAGCGTCGGTTTTTTTTGCTGCGCTATGCGGTCTGTGCTAATTTTGTTTTTTTCAGGATCTTCAACCACATCAGTCATGTAGAGTATGATGTCGGCATCCTCTATCGCAGTATCGACAAAATGCATCATAGATTTTTGGAGGCGATAGCTTGGTTTTATTATACCGGGTGTATCGGAATAAACAATCTGGAAATCCTCGCCATTCACAATACCCATAATTCTGTGCCGGGTTGTTTGCGATTTATTTGTAATTATGGAGAGTTTTTCGCCCACCAATTTGTTCATCAAGGTTGATTTACCCACGTTCGGGTTACCCAAAATATTGACGAACCCTGCCTTATGCGTCATATAATTATGTTTTAATTTTTAACGGCCGCAAAGATAGTATTAATTTAATTGCCAGTAGTTTATTCCTCCAGCATTTTTTTCAAATCTATATTTCTTTCTAAAATTTCTACAGTTTTGGTAGTGCTGCCTTCAGCATACATAAATTCTCCTGTAATAATGAAAGGAATATTTTCGAGTTTTCCTTTATTCGGGGAGAGAATATAGCTCACAATAAAGTGATCGACTCTGGGCATATTCATCCATAGAAATTTTGCTTTGCGGTTTGATTTATTGTAAATAAATATTGCACTGTTACTTACCAGGCTATGGGCAGTATAGCCTGGCGGAATGGATTCTTCAAGCTTACCAAAGCCTGTTAAGTCGCCTTTGTTTACCAGGATATTCACAACAGCCTGATTGCTATCGTTCAGGTAAGGTTTTTGCCTTATGGCACTCACACCTAATTCTTTGATGTAGCTGTATTCGAACACTACACTGTCAGCAGTAGCAATATTATCTGTTTTTTTTACAGTGATGATGTGAGGACGGGGCTCAGCTCGATAAGATCCGTCGCCCGTTGCAAGCGACATTTCTCCCCTTATAACTTTATAACCTTCCACATTGGGAGCGGCTTTAAGTGCAAAAGAAACAGTGAATTGCTGCTCCTTAGGCATTTCGAGCCATATTATTTTGATTTGAGACCCATCGAATTCAAATTTCCCGTGTGCCGATTTTTTCTCAACAGGGGTAAAACCACCTGGAATTTTTATGAGTAGCCTCCCAAAGCCTTCCAGGTTTCCCTTTGTGATGTGCACATTTACAAGAAAATCAGAACCTGAATAGACTTCCTCAGGAGCTTTTAGGTTGAGTGAAATGCTTTGGGCCTGCAATAAATAGGGTATTATTAATAATGATAGCGCGAAAATCTTTTTCATTTTCTGTTTTTTATTGATTTATGGTGCATCATGGCAATCCATCGCTATTGATGCTTGCTGTTTGCTATTTTCATGAAAAATATGTACAAATCCGATGAACCAAATTAACTACCAAACGTAACGAAAAAAATGAAATAGCGAAAATTTTTTAAGTATACCAATGTGCAATAATTAACTTATTTTTTTGACTTCTGTGCTAACTGCTCCTGTAATTCTGATAACTCGAGCCAGCGGAGTTCCTTTGTTTCCAGCTCATCATTCACCTGCTCATACAATCTGGAGTTTTTAGTAATTTTATCGGGATCAGCTTCAGGGCTTTCAAGGGCTTTTTCCAATGCTACTTTTTGTTCGCTTAAGTCAGCTATTTCATTATCAAGCTGTTCTAGTTCTTTTTGTTCTTTATATGATAATTTCTGTTTCTCTTTTTTAATACTTTCAGACTTTTTTTGCTTGCTTTTTTTTACTTTTTCAGAATCATTTCTTTTCTGTGCTTCCTGATTTTCTCTAAGTTGTGAATAGTTGCCCGGGAAATCTTTTATGTCTCCATTTTGGTCAAAAACGAATAGGTGATCTACAATGCGGTCCATGAAATAACGGTCGTGCGAGACCACCAGCACTGAACCTGTGAATGATTCCAGGTACTCCTCAAGTACTCCAAGTGTCATGATATCCAGATCGTTGGTAGGTTCATCGAGCATCAGGAAGTTGGGGTTGGTCATAAGCACAGTTAGTAAATATAAGCGCCTTTTTTCGCCTCCGCTTAACTTGTGCACCCGTTGATAATGCATTTCATTTGGAAACAGGAATTGGTTCAGAAATCGCTCAACAGCAAGTGTTTGACCATTTCCGAGGTAAACTACTTCGGCTACTTCTCTTGCAATATCTATAACCCGTTTTTGTTCATCGAATTGCATGCCTTCCTGTCTGTAGTATGCTATTTTAATGGTTTCGCCGTAGTCCAGCTCTCCTTTATCGGGCGTGATATCGCCGGCAATAATATTCAGTAACGAGGTTTTTCCTGTTCCGTTTTCGCCCACAATTCCCACTTTCTCCTGTCTTTGAAAGTCGTAGGAGAAATCGTTGATGAGTTGTTTTTCATCAAAACTTTTATGAATGTTGTGCAGGTTAATGACTTTTTTTCCCTGCCTTCTTGAGGCACTTTGAATTTTCAGGTCATCTTCTTTTGTTTGTCTGGCCTCTGTTTTTAGTTTATCGACACCATCCAGACGAAATTTTGCTTTAGTACCTCTTGCCTTAGGCATTCTGTTGGCCCATTCAATCTCTGTTTTAAGTTTACTTTGAGCTTTCTGCGTTTGTTGAGCAATGGTTTCAGAACGTTCTTTCCTTTTTTCAAGGAAGTAATCGAAATTGCCACTGTATGCATGAATACCTTCTTGGTCTATTTCAAGAATTCGGTTGCAGACGCTATCGAGAAAATACCGATCGTGTGTTACCATAAGCATGGTGGTGTTTGCGGTCATAAGATGCTGCTCCAGCCACTCAATGCTCTTTAGGTCAAGGTGGTTGGTAGGTTCATCAAGTATCAGGAAATCGGGGGAGTCTATAAATGCTGCAGCTATAGACAGGCGTTTGCGTTCGCCTCCGGATAGCTGCTTTACGGGTTGGTTAAAATTTTCAAGACCTAAATTACCCAATATTTGCCTTAGTCGGGTTTCCATATCCCAGGCTTCATTGGCATCCATTTGAGCAATTGCCTTATTAATGGCATTTTCGTCTCCGGTAATCAGGGCTGCTTCGTAATCTTTAATTACCTGTTTGTTTTTTGAGCACTGCTCCAGCACAGCATCCAAAAGGGTGTGGTTGGCTTTAAAAACAGGCTCCTGGGGTAGGAAACTCACACGAATGTTTTTTTCCATTACAACCTGGCCTGTATCGCATGATTCAAGGCCAGCAATCATTCTCAGCAGGGTTGTTTTCCCTGTGCCGTTTTTGGCAATTAAGGCTGTTTTATCTCCCTTCTCCAGTGAGAAAGATATTGCTTTGAATAGTGTGCGTTCGCCAAAAGATTTCCCTGCATTTTCAACCTGGATAAAGCTCATTTGCAATTATTTTAGTGTGCAAAATTAAAAAAAAGGGAACGAATTTCTTCATTCCCTGTTTGATGCACTTTAAAAAGTTATTAGATTTCAAGTTTGTGCAACAGATCTAATGCATATTCAATATCTATCGGTTTGTATAAATACTCAACTGCACCCAGCGCTTTCGCCTTTTGAATATCATCCTGTTCTGTTTTTGCACTTATTATGATAACTGGCACATGTTTGGTTTCGTCGTTTTGTTTTATTTCTGTTAAAACATCAAAGCCCGATTTTTTTGGCATCATTAAGTCCAGAAAAATGGCATCGGGTATTTGTTTTTGAACTTTCTCTATGGCCTTGTTGCCATCCTCTGCTATACTTACAATATAACCATTTTCTTCAAAGAAGCTTTCCATTAAAAATGTGCTGGTTGAAGAGTCGTCTACGACCAATATTTTTTTTCTTGTTTCCATATTGTTCAGAGGTTTTTGCAAAGTAACAAAAAAACTAATTAGTTGTCACTATTTGGGCTGTTACTTTATTCAGTTATGTATGAGGTTTGGATTATGAAAAAATATGATACAGGTCAGATGTAAATATGATTTGATTGGATTTTTTGTTGAAAAAAACTACTTTAGCATAAGTTAAGTTACCTATTATGCCACATAAAACAGCGAAAATGTTGAAAGACCTGTTTAAAGAAAAGCACCTGATAAATTATAGCAAGGGCGAGACACTTTGCAAGCAGGGGGCAATAGCTAATCAATTACTTTTAATTGAGAATGGTTATGCTAAAATATATATTGAGCATAAAAGCAAAAACATAATTCTGCGAATTTTAAGAGCAGGGGATTTCATTGGGCTTCATAACCTTTTTCATGAAGAGATTTACAGTTTTTCTGTCGCTGCCATATCTGCATGTAGTGTGAGATCAATAAGTTTTGCAGAACTGCATAATCATTTAACTCAAAATGCTGATTTGAATAATGAGGTTATTGGAGATATTAACGGCTATACTTCAGGATATTTTAACAGATTTATCAGTTTAACACAAAAGCAATTACATGGCCGTCTGGCTGATGCTATTATTCATTTGGCAGAGGAAGTTTATCAAAGCCATGATTTTGAATTACATTTGAGCCGGAAAGACATTGCTGATTTTACCGGTATGTCGACAGAAAGCGCCATACGAATCATCAAAGAATTTCATAACGATAAAATTATTGAGCTGTATGGCAAGCGGTTAAAAATAGTCAGTATGAAGCTGTTAAGAAAGTTGAGTGATTTTGGGTAATTTGATATTTTATGGAAGATTTTGATTTATACCGCACTATTGAAGGTGCTTCTCAGGGAGTTTTTAAGGATAAAGGCAGTAAATTTTATGCATTTGCTTACCCGATTGAAACCGAAGATGAGTTTAAAGCAAACCTGAGCTACCTAAAGAAAAAATACCACGATGCAAGGCACCACGTCTATGCATTCCGATTGGGTGCCGATAAAAAAACGTATCGGTCAAGTGACGATGGAGAACCGGCAAATTCTTCGGGTCCACCTGTAATGGGGCAAATTCAATCTTACAACCTGACCAATATTATGATTGTGGTAATTCGGTATTTTGGTGGTACCAAACTTGGTATTCCGGGACTCATTAATGCCTACAAATCTGCAGCAGCCGATGCCCTGGAGCAGGCTAAAATTATAAAAAAAACTGAAAAAAAGATTGTGGCAGTGCATTTCGAATATCCTGACATGAATCTTATAATGCGGTTTATTAAAGAGGAAAATCTTGAGGTTGTAGAGCAGGATTTTCAATTGAGTTGCACAATAAAATTAAATGTGCGAAAAAGAGATGTGGAGAATGTGATTGAACGAGTGAATAAACTTGAAAAAGCAACAGCAGAAATTTTATAAATGGAACTACTTAAAGAACTTTGCCAAATACATGCGCCCTCGGGCGAGGAGTTTCGTGTACGCGATTTTATAATAGACTATGTAAACCGTAATAGTGAACAGTGGGTTCAAAAACCCCAGATGTATTATGGTAGCGGGTATCAGGATTGTTTAATGCTGGTATTCGGGGAACCCCGTTGTGGCGTAATGGCCCACATGGATAGTGTTGGTTTTACTGCCGGGTACGGAAATGAACTGATTCCAATTGGTAGTCCGGCAGCAGGTGAAACTGCTATTATCAGAAATGAACTAAATCATACGGCCGAGGTGTATTACGATAATCTTGACAAAAAGTGGGTTTTAAAAGATGATTTGCAACTTAACCCCGGATCAACATGGACCTGGCTGCCTGATTTTTCCATACAAGATCAAATGGTGCAATCGCCATTTCTCGATAATCGCCTGTCAATTTTTATATTGCTTGAATTGGCTCATCAGCTTAAAGATACGGTTGTTGCTTTTAGTACCTACGAAGAGATGTCAAATGCCGGAAAGGCTGGTTTCCTTGCCAAAACCATGTATGAGCAGTGGCAGATAGATAAAATGCTCATAGCTGACATTACCTGGGTTACAGATTATGTAAAAGCGGGTAGGGGAGCAGCCATTTCTCTTCGTGATGTGGGTATACCAAGAAAATTTTTTCGAGACAAAATTGTCGATATGGTTAAGGCTTCAGGTGTACCTTACCAGCTCGAAATAGAAAAAGCCGGAGGTAGTGATGGTACAATAATCGGTGCATCTGATTACCCTGTAGACTGGATTTTTATTGGTGCGCCTGAAATTAATCCACATGGTGCCATTGAGAAGGTTCATCAGGACGACATTGAGAGTATGTTGCACATCTATAAATACCTTTGCAACAGGTTGTAGCTGATTTTATTTTTCAGTAGTGCTATTTGATTAAAAAAGCAGCCTGGTAAAAATTATTTACCCCACCCAAAACCTCATAATCTATATAAAAAGATTTACTCCATTCTGTAAAGGCTTTAAATTCATGGAGCGGTACATTAAATTCGTCGAAAAACAGAACGTCACCTGGTTTGAGGTAAGGGGTAATTAATGTTAATACATACAATGTGGCAGAATACAAATCTGCATCCATGTGTATTACTTTACGTTTGTTTGATTTATAGTTACTTAAAAAAGGTAAGAGGGTTTGCTGAAAGAGTCCTGTAAAGTACTCATGCCGGTTGTCATCGATTTCGGGTGGCTTATTGCCATTGGCCATGTCGCCCTTTTTAAATGGACCCCAGGCTTCGGGTAGACCTGTAAATGTGTCGAAGCCATAGAAACGGGCATTTTCATGTGAAATTCGATTAATCCACCATTTAAATGATTTGCCGGCAGCAACTCCAAATTCAAGATAATCGATATCGGTATCCAGGTTTTGCTGTTTTATGACGTGCTCATACAAATCTTCTCTTTTATTGTAAGAGAATTTCCATGAATAGAAATCATGAAAGGTGCCCTTTTTATTTTTTGCAATCCATTTTGAGAGCGCTGCCATATGCGCAAAAAAATTCAGAATTCTTCCGGGAATAAACCTGTCTAACCTTAATACGAAAAATAGTCCTTTTGATTTTCCCCGAAGTCTGAGTGGTTTCATAATGTTACTTTTTAATGATGCTTTTAAAATTTATAACAGGCGCATATATGCCGGCTCACAAAAATAATATTTTTTCTATGGTTACCATATTTTGTTACGCTTTAGCTTAGGTTTGGTTAACTCCAGTCTTCGTGCAGTTCTGTATATCTTGTCTGGAATTACAAAATCATTGAAACTTATTGTTTTATAATTTGTTTGCAGATTAGTTTAAGACCCCCATACAATGAATAAAACCGATACTATAACTAAGTGTTTATCATGTGATAGTGCCCATTTAAAGCCCTTTACAACTACAAAGGCACAGATGCACCATAATGAAGAGACATTTACCTTTGTCAAATGCAATAGCTGTGGTTTGATAATGCTCAATCCGCGTGTAGCGCAGGAGAGTTTACATGAATATTATTCAGATTATTATTTACCATTTCGCGGGCCATCGGCATGGGGGCGATATGCCCCTCTTGTGGCTAAGAATTTGGGAAAAACCGATAAAAAGCGGGTAAAGATAGCAAAGAGCGCGGTTTCACTTGACCAAAACAGCACTGTTTTGGATGTGGGATGCGGTAAACCTACCTTTTTAAAGAAATTACAAGAGGCTACAGGTGCCAGGTGTAAAGGCATTGATTTTACTGATGAGGGCTGGAAAACTGAAACTGATACCTACCGGAATATTGATTTGGAAGTGGCGGAGTTTCATCAGTTTTCTGCAAGTAAACCATTCGATTTAATTACCATGTGGCATTATTTGGAGCATGATTATCAACCGAAAGCAACTCTAAAGCGCATGAAGCAGGTGGCCCACCCGGAAACCCGCATGCTGATAGAGGTCCCCAATTTCGATTCATGGACAAGAAAGTTACAGAGACAACATTGGGAGGGTTACCACACCCCTCGCCACACAGCTGTCTATACTCCTGAAACAATAACCAAACTCCTTGAAGAAAGTGGCTGGCAGGTTGAAAAGATAAAGCCTTATGGCACATTAGATCCTTATCCCCTCTTTTGGATGGGACGCCAGGAAAAACGAGGCATCGACTGGAGTCAGTCAATGGAAAAAAAGTTTGTTGGTTTTGTAGCAGGCATGTTGCTCACGGCGCCCATATTTATGCTAAAAAAGTGGCTGCCTGCCGGCATAATGACAATTGTGGCGCGTCCTGCTTTATGATTTAAGTCGAGCTCACGTTAATTAAAAGGGTAGTAGTTTTTCGCCGCCCCAGGTACCTTCAGATTTAAATGGTCTGAAACGTGCAAACAGCTCTTCAGCGTACCAGTTCAACTCCCGGGTTTTCTTTACAACACGCATGTGTTCCGGGTTTTTGTAGGCATAGGCCAGCATTGATTTTTCATCTTTCCATAAACTAAATGTAGCCATCTGTTTTACGGGCCATTCGCCCACACCCTTGGCATAAATCAGTCCATCGTATTTTTCCAGCGATTTACTGGTGCCCGGCACATAACTCCAAAAGCGGATTAAATGCCTGGTTGCAATTGTTGCTCTTGTTATTACAGCTGTATAATTACCGGGGATATCTGCTTCAGGTTTAAAGGGATTCTGCTTTGACCACATCCCATGCGATTTGATGGGGCGCATATAAACTGTAAATTGCTCAATACCTCTTTTACGATAAAGTTTATGTAACTTTCCATTATGCAGGAAATCATCAGCTTGTTGCTCATTTTCCCATACAGTAAGCAGGGCATACGTCGAGAAATCTGCGGAGACTTTAAAACCGTTACCCGACCCCGTGCCCATTAGTTTATAAAAGGTGAGTCCGTTAATATTTTTTAAATGCTTGTGGGCAAACTGCATCATTTGGAAAGCCCAGAATTTATTTCTGAATCCCTTATACCTGTTTAGCGTGAGGGTTACTACGGGTGGTTGCATCTGCTATTATTCTTAAATCATTCAAATATAATAATATTTAACCGATAAAATGATGCAATATTTTTTTTTTCGATGCTGCTTAACACTCTGAAATATCTGATTTGATGTGTTTACAAAATTTTTTTGAGCTATACGCAATAACTTTCTTTTAACAAAATAACAATACTTTTGTGTATTCATAATGTTTTTCATAAATTCGTATCAATTAGGGAAGTAGAATTGTTTTAAAATTTTAGATTTATTAATCACAAAAAGAATTACTGTTATGAAAAAGATTTTGTTTGTATTGGTCATGTTTGGTTTATTTGTAGCCTGCAATAATGCCAAAACCGAAAAGGACCAGGAAGCTACTAAAACCGAAATGCAGGATGAGCAACAGCAGGAAGCTGTAGAAAACGAAGAAGCTAAAGAAGTAGAATCTGATACAGCTAAAGTTGAACAAGAGGTTAATGAAGAAGAGGAGGTTAAAACTGAAGAGGTTAAAACAGAGGAAGTAGAGAAAGAGAAAAAGGTCGAGAAAAAAGACGAAGAGACTAATACACCCTGTTGACCACGCAGAGTGTAATAGGAGGCTGCCCATAAACATTGGACAGCCTTTTTTTTGTTTGAAGTGTCTTGTTGGTGAGCTTTTAATTTTTTTAGCCTGTAAAAAAATATATGCAATTTCTGTCGATGCGTTGGATTTTTAATTATGTTTGCATGATTATGGAATAATATATCCGTTATTCCTGTATTTTGTTTTGAAATAAATTTAAAGAAAAACGACTATGAAAAAGTTACTTTTTATTCTGGCAATCGCAGGTCTTTTTGCAGCTTGTAATTGTTCAGAAGCACAAGAGGGAAATGAAAAAGCCGCCACAGAGGTCAGTGAAAAAGGTACTGATTGTGCCGACGAAAAAACAGATCAAAAGTCGGATTGCGACGGTGAAAAGACAGCAGAAACAAAGGAGCATAAAAGTGATTGCTGCGATAGCAAAAAGGCATCTGATTGTGAAGACGAGGCGAAAAAATCTGATTGCGATACTGAACAAAAAGCAGAAAATGTTGCAGGTAACGTACCTTGCTAAAAATACTTAAATGAAGAAAGCCTGTTCGTTTTTTTCGAACAGGCTTTTTTTTATATGAAGAAATTAGACTTATTTAACGTATGTCAGCGCCTTGTCAATAGCATTCTGGATTCCCTCAGGATCTTTCCCTCCGGCTGAGGCAAAGAATGGCTGGCCACCACCGCCACCTTTCATCTCTTTCGCAGCTTCGCGAATGATATTGCCGGCGTGCAGGTCTTTTTCTTTTACAAGGTTTTCTGATATCATTATGCTCAAATTGGCTTTTCCATTTATAGCCGATCCTAGTACTAAAAACAGATTATCTACCTCATTTTTCAGCTGAAAACTTAAGTCTTTTAGGTGACCTGCATTATCAACTTCAACTTTGGCTGCAATGACATTGATGCCATTGATCTCTTCTTTTTGCTTTAGCAGGTCATTCTTTACAGACATGGCTTTTTCTTTGGCATACTCTTCAAGCGCTTTTTGCATTTGAGTGTGCTCTTCCTGAAGTTTTTCAACAGCTCCGGCCAGGTTCTTTTGGTTGTTAAATAGTGCACCAATAGCGGCCAGTTCGTGTTGTTGCTTACGCACCATTTCCAGTGCTTTTTTACCTGTAATGGCTTCAATACGCCGTATACCTGCTGCAATGGCTGTTTCGACAGTAACAATTAGTAATCCGATTTTGCCAGTGGCGGAAACGTGTGTTCCACCGCACAATTCAACTGAATCGCCAAACTGAATAACACGCACCCGGTCGCCATATTTCTCTCCAAACAGCGCCATGGCACCCATCTCTTCTGCTTTTTTCATCTCTACATTACTCTGCTCATTTAGCGGAATATCCTGTTGGATAAGACTATTTACAATGTCTTCAACTTCTTCAATCTGCTCACGGGTCATTTTTTCAAAGTGTGCAAAGTCAAAGCGGAAGCGATCGGCTTCTACAAGGGACCCTTTTTGTTCTACATGTTCACCAAGAACTTTACGCAAAGCATAATGGAGCAGATGTGTTGCAGTGTGGTTTGCTTCTGTTTGGCGACGTTTCGATGCGCTGACTACCAGGGTCATTTCTGCTTCGGTATTTTCAGGCAGTTCTTTGGTAAAGTGCATAGTCAGGTTGTTTTCCGATTGGGTATCGATGATCGAAATTTTTTGTCCATCAACTTCTATATAACCTGTGTCACCCACCTGACCACCGGATTCTGCATAGAATGGAGTTTCGGCAAAAACAAGTTGGTACAGGTCTTTACCTTTGGCTTTAATCTTCCGGTACCTTAACAGGTGACTTTTAATGCTTGTTGATTCATAACCTTTGAAGGTTACATCTGTCGACGGGTTTAGAATTGTCCAGTCTTTGGTTTCCATTTTCGAGGCCGAGCGCGAGCGGTCTTTTTGTTGCTTCATTTCTGCCTCGAAGCCTTTTTCATCAATGGTGTAACCATTTTCCTTAGCAATAAGCGCCGTAAGGTCTGTGGGAAAACCATAAGTATCGTAAAGCTCAAACACCGATTTGCCATCCAATACATTGGAGCCATTTTGCTTGAGTTTTTTCATTTTTTTGTCGAGTAAACTGATGCCGGTTTCCAGTGTGCGCAAAAACGTGCTCTCTTCTTCATGTATAACTTTGGTAACGATATCTTCCTGTTTTTTAAGTTCAGTGAAGGCATCACCCATTTCCTGTACCAGTATTTTTACAAGTTTATTGATAAAGGGTTCGCTTTGTCCAAGAAATGTGTATGCATAGCGTATGGCACGGCGAAGTATGCGACGAATTACATATCCTGCTTTATTGTTCGAGGGCAATTGTCCGTCGGCAATTGCAAATGCTACAGCTCTCAGGTGATCTGCTACCACACGCATAGCAATGTCGGTTTTTTCATCTTTACCGTAAGTTTTACCTGATATTTTGGCAATTTCCTGAATAATGGGCTGAAAAACATCCGTATCGTAGTTCGAGGTTTTGTCTTGCAGAGCCATGCACAGGCGCTCGAAGCCCATACCGGTATCTACGTGCTTTGCAGGTAGTGGTTTTAGTTCGCCACTGTCCAGGCGATTAAACTGCATGAACACAAGGTTCCATATTTCAATTACCTGTGGATGATCCTGGTTGATTAGTTCTACTGCATCTTTAGCCTTGCGTTCTTCTTCGCTGCGCAGGTCAATATGTATTTCGGAACATGGGCCGCATGGACCTGTGGCCCCCATTTCCCAAAAGTTGTCTTTTTTCGAGCCATTTAGAATCCGTGCATCTGGTAAATAAGCGTTCCAGAATTTTGCAGCTTCATCGTCTCTTGGTAGGTTATCTTCCGAATCGCCCTCAAAAACCGTGGCATAAAGCCGCTCAGGTGCTATTTTAAACACGTCGGTAAGTAATTCCCAGGCCCAGTCAATTGCCTCTTTTTTGAAGTAATCTCCAAACGACCAGTTGCCCAACATTTCAAACATGGTATGGTGGTATGTATCGTGCCCGACTTCCTCCAGGTCGTTGTGTTTTCCTGAAACACGCAAGCATTTCTGACTGTTGGCTACTCTGGGGAATTTCACCTCTTTTTGACCAAGGAACTGATCTTTGAATTGATTCATGCCAGCATTTACAAACATTAAAGTAGGATCATTTTTCACTACCATAGGCGCTGAGTCAACAATTTCGTGCTGTTTCGATGCGAAAAAGTCCTTAAATGCCTGTCTTATATCATTTGCCTTCATCATTTTTCTGCTGCTTTATTGATTTAGAATAAATTAATTATTGTAATTTTAAGCAAATTAGATTAGTTTTGCTTCTTTAATTTTGTGCACAAAGTAAATAAAAAAATGCCAAAGTCCAGATATCGCTTTAATCCGGAAACACTTCATTACGAAAAAATTGAGCTTACGCTCAAGGAGCGTATTGTTAGAGCACTTCCACGGGTTTTTGCAGTTATGATTATCACTTCTTTTATCATTTTTCTTTTATCAGACTTTATTGATACACCCCAGGAGTTGCAGCTCAAAAGGGAAAATAGTCAGCTTCGGTTTCACTATGAGATGCTCAATAAACGTATGAATGAAGCCGAGCAGGCACTTTCAGATATTCAGAGAAGAGATGAAAATATTTACCGAATAATATTTGAGGCAGAACCACTTGCCGATGAGTACCGCAATCCCGGAGTAGGGGGAATAAATAAGTATAAAAACATAGACCTTGATCTGATTGCTGAAACGTCTAAAAGATTGGATGCACTCTCAAGAAGTATGGTTAGTCAATCGATGTCTTATGATGATATAATTGAGCTTGCACAAATGAAGAAAAAGTTCTTCAGATCAGTACCTGCCATTAGTCCGGTATCTGACAGGAATTTTAAGCGGTTTGCCTCAGGTTTTGGTTATCGTATACATCCAATTTATAAAACCCGTAAAATGCATACTGGTATTGACCTCTCTGCCCCGCGAGGTACTAAAGTATATGCCACAGGCGACGGTAAAGTAGTAAAGTCGGGCAAATCGAGTGGGGGATATGGTAAGGTTATTATCATCGATCATGGATTTGGATATAAAAGTCTTTACGCACACATGCACACAGTTGATGTGAAGCGAAATCATAAAGTTAAACGTGGAGAGTTTATCGGTACCATCGGAAATACCGGCCGTAGTATTGCGCCGCATTTGCATTATGAAGTAAGGTACAACGATAAACCGGTAGATCCTGTCAATTATTATTTTAACGATCTTACTCCTGAAGAGTATGAGCAAATGCTCATCATATCATCACGTCCAAATCAGAGTTTTGATTAAGAGTTGTATTTTAACATGAGACGATTATTTTTTCTTTCACTTTTATTCTCAATTTCATTTTTCAACTTATTGGCACAAAAAGACACTGTAGAAATTGCAGCAGTCGGTGATATTATGCTGGGAACAGACTTTCCCGAGAAAAAATACTTGCCACCCAGGCACAAGGCAGATATTTTATTGGAACCGCTGACCCCGTTTATCGATTCCTCTGATATAGCTTTTGCGAACCTTGAAGGGGCTTTTAATGATAGTGCTGAACTTGTGAAGCGGTGTAACGATCCATCGGTGTGTTATGCCTTTCGTACACCACAAAAATATTTTTCGGTTGTAGCAAAAAGCGGACTGAACCTGTTTAGCCTTGCCAATAATCACATGTTTGATTTTGGAATGCCTGCTGTGGACTCAACTTTGGTTTTAATAGATCGCGCAAAGACATATGCTGCCGGCATTTATAAACGACCGAATGCTATTTTTATGCGGGACAGCATTACCTATGGATTTACAGCCTTTTCACCTAATAAAGGGACCAACGATTTTCATGATACCGCCAGGCTGGTGCGCATGGTAAAAGCCCTGACCGATACAGCCGATATTGTGATCGTATCTTTTCATATCGGAGCAGAAGGAAGCAAACACCAGCATATAACGCGTAAGAAGGAGATGTATTATGGTGAAAACAGGGGTAATCCTTATCTAATGGCCCGGCTTGTAATCGATGCCGGAGCAGATTTGGTGCTTGGGCACGGGCCGCACGTGCCGCGTGCTTTTGACTTATACAAGGGCCGTTTTATAGCTTACAGCCTTGGTAATTTTTGCACATATAGCCGCATGAACCTCGATGGCCCGAACGGTCTTGCGCCACTTGTGAAAATTAGAACTGACCGGGAAGGCCGGTTTATCGATGGACAAATAGTTTCTTTTAAGCAATATTACGGAAAAGGCATTGTGTTGGATAAAATGCATCGCGCAGCCAAAAAAATTCAGTCGTTGACTCAGACCGATATCCCCGAATGTGTTCTGCGTTTCGAAAAAAATGGTTACTTTAGTAAATAAAAACTATGCCCTACAAAGAGCCTAAAATAGAAAAGCTGTTTTACTCCATGGGGGAGGTGGCTGACATGTTTAACATAAATGCATCAACCATTCGCTACTGGGAAAAGCATTTTGATCACCTCAAGCCGCGTAAAAATAATAAAGGTAATCGGCAATTCACGCAAAAAGATTTAGATGACCTGAAAGTTATTTACCACTTGCTTAAAGAGCGAGGTTTGACCATTAAAGGGGCCAAATCGAAACTAAAGCAAAATAAGAACGATGTGGTTGAAAATACAGAGATTGTGGAGCGGCTTCAAAAAATAAAATCAATGCTCGACGAAGTTAAAGAAAATTTATAACCGGATTTTCCATCATACCTTAACCCTGCTGTATGCAGGGTTTTTTATTGAATTAACTTTTATTCATAGTGACAATGCGGGCAGGGCATTGGTTTGCGTTTGGTTTTGATGTTAGTATTGAAATTAAACATCATTACAATTTCGTGTGCTCCACCGGTACCAGTTCCCATTAGTT
>NZ_DATFKB010000008.1:0-15199 GCF_035268865.1 Salinivirga sp.
GCGGTACACCATCGACCAGTACCAGTCAGAACCCAGCTGTGACATACAGCACAGCCGGCACTTACCAGGTAAGCCTTACCGCCACAAACAGCGCAGGCAGCGATACCGAAACTAAAACAGGTTATATCTCTGTAAATGAAGGTAGTGTAAGCTATTGCGCTTCACAAGGCAACAACTCATCTTACGAATGGATCGAAAGCATTTCTTTCGACAGCTTTACCAACACCTCTGGTGACAATGGCGGTTATGCCGATTTCACCGGTCAGACAATTACACTCACACCGGGAGCAAGCACCAACGTTACATTAACGCCGGGATTCTCAGGCAGTACTTACACTGAATACTGGGTAATATGGATCGATTACAACAAAGACGGTGACTTTACTGATTCTGGTGAGCAAATTGGAAGCGGAAACGGTTCGGGAGAAATTAGTGGAAGCATTAATATCGATGCCAATGCATCTGGCACAACACGCATGCGCGTGACCATGAAATACAACGCAGCACCAACATCATGCGAAACATTCAGCTACGGTGAAGTGGAAGATTATACCGTTTCATTCAGCGGCAAAGGTGCAACAGCCATCGAAGAACTGGCAGAAACAAACATTTCCATTTACCCACAACCTGCTGATGAGCTTGTACACATCGACATGAATACAACCAGCAACACTGCTGAAGTTAGAATGTACAACATGAACGGACAACTCGTTAAAGCTGCACAACTCGACTACAATGGTCAGGGCTTTGACCTGGACGTTGCCGGTCAGACAGAAGGTATGTATATGTTACAGATTGTAACAGGAAACGAAATTCATAGCGAAAGAATAGTGATTAGATAGTCTGTTTTCTAAAACCAAAAAACGCCCGCATATTTGTGGGCGTTTTTTTGATTAAATAAAAAAAACAGCCTATTCTAATTTAAATGGTAATTTTCACTCCCATAAAAAACGATCGAAGAGGCGGATATCCCGATGCTGCCGATATCCCCGTCATATCATTGTTGTAAAATATAGGCGCTTCCCATCCATTTACCGGGCGCTCATAGTCTATCTCCGGATTCAGCCCCGAAAAATTTGTTAGCGTAACTAAATTATTAACACCAAAATATACATTAACTAATCCTTTCATATTCCAATGATCAAGATTCAATGTATAGCCTAGAACAATATTATCGATACGTAAATACGAAGCATCCTCAAGAAAAAAGTCCGAGTGATAAGAATGAGTCAGGTTTGGATAAAACTCACCACTTAATGCATTATTGTCAGGGAAGTGTAACTCACTTAGTATTAATCGATCAGCATTATAAATATAGTTACCATGCACGTAACGCATCGAAAATGATAAATTAAAATTATGGTAATGTAATTCATTTTGCCACCCCACCTGGTATTCAGGAAAAACAGAGGCTCTTGTCTTCCGGGCATCATAAGGATTGGTGGTGATCCCTCCTTCATTATCATAATAATACAAATCTATACCTTCGGAATAAGCATATTCAGACATGTTAAATGTATACAAGGACTGGCCTTCATCAAATATCTGATCACCATACCTGGAATATACAAAACTATAATCTGAGTTAAGCGTTTTTATACGATTATTATTAAGTTGATAATGAAATCCTGTATTCCATGAAAACTGTTCTTTTCTGAAAACCAACCATCTTAAATCAGCCTCTGCGCCTTTATTAATTACGATATAATCATAGGGAGAAAAACCCGGCCCAGAACTGGTATAAATAACAAGGTAATGTTTGTTGGATGTTGTACGTTTATAGAAATTAACGTCAAGAGTTAATCTGTTTTTAAGTAAACCGGTTTTAAAAGAAAAAACATGCTCGCTAGTAGGGTGAAAATTATCATGTAATGGTCTGACTGTTTGATTTGGTAATGGTTGACTAAATGCTTTTCCATAAAGATATTGAAATTCAAGTCTGCTGAACCTTTCAAATAAGGAATTAGTTACTAATTTCTTTAAATTCCACCCCAGAGAAACAGAATGGCTCCAATAATGCTTACGGTATTCATCAACATCATGCAGCATGATATTATCATAGCGACTTATCCATCGAATCTTCAATCCTCTTTTATGAAAATAATTGACCTCACCAGATAAAGCATTGTTTCGTTGATTATGTAAATTACTGAGATATGTATTAATGTATTTATTAAACCTCGAATTCTGGTAACTATAGAAGATATTACTTGTAAAAATTGAATGATCAGACCATGGAATCTCAAAGTTCAATTGACTATTGAGAAAATATAACTTATCTGTTCTTTCGCGGAAACTGGAAATTCGAGTATTCATTATCACAGCATTTTCCATGAAAAATTCCTCATCTTTTTCTATTTTCTGCAAACCCGAATTAATAGAAAATGTCAATAATTCCGATAGCTTATAGTCTAAGGCTACATTAATACGTTGACTTTTCCGCTTTTGTGTATTATGATAACTATTAATCAAAAACACAGGGTCATAATGGCCATAAAAATGGTAAGGATAAACAAAACTAAATGTATCAGCCGGCATATTTACCGGATTGGTCGGGATCCGGGTATAGGCCTGAAGCAGAACCGTTTCAGAATCCCTTTCTGAAATTCCTTTATATTTCAGGTCTGCCAGCGTATAGCCTATGCTTAGATTCAGCTTATCGTTGAATAAAGATTGATTAACGTAACTATTGAGGCCTATCTTTCTTTTCCCTGATTGAATCAGCAGACCCGGCTGATCTCTGAAATTAAAAGCCAACCGATAACGCGTATTATTTATAGATTGGCTGACGGCAACATTTTGCTGATGTGTAACTACCTGTCTAAAAACCTCATCCTGCCAATCCGTTGATGCGCCTAAATCATCGAAAAATTCTTCAACCGGCATTTCCATTATGTTGGCAAATCTCTGAGCTTCTCTTCTGAATTCACTCGCAGTTAACAAATCGAGTCTTTCTGAAGGTTGATCAAATGAAATCATGCTATGATATGAAACTTGAAATGTATCCTTAATGAAATTACCAATAGTATTAATTTCAATAACACCATTTCCCCCATAAATACCATATTTCGATGTAGATGCTACATTTCTATGAATTTTCATTGATCGAATATGCCCGGGGAAAAGCCCATATGGATCAGCACCAGGAATACCATCTATCACATACAATGGTCTATTGTCCCAACCCCTTGACCCCATTCCACGAATCAAAACTGATTCGTGATTCATCGGGTGACCATCACCTTTTGTGACTGTCAAACCGGCTGCCCGTCCCTTAATTAAAAACAAAGGATCAGCAATATTGCCTTGATTCATTGCAGAGTCAACAATTAAATACCCATCAAATGACTGAAAAGCGGTATCTGATAGATTTTGAGTAAATGCTGTTGTGGAAATAAACAGGATTAACAGGAAAAAAACCTTATGCATAGCCTTTTATATTTATGAAAGCGGCTAAATTAACATAAAGTAACAAATATAACAAACAATGTTATGGTATGGGTCTAAATGGACTTAAGCCAGTTTTCTGCCGCCTCTTTTGTAGAGAAAACCTTGAAGTGGTAATTGTCCAGCGTAGCCAATTCCATATAAAAGACTGATAATGCCGTGCTTTTGGTGTGATTCACTACAAATGCATCATAAATTACTTTGTATTTTTTAAGTGTTCGTGACATTTCTTCTTTAACCGCAACCAAATCCCGGGGTTGAAGAAAAAATTCTGCAGTAGTAGCATTTGTAAGTATTTTTAGCTTTTTGGGGTAGTGACTTCGTCGCTCTTGTATGGTTACATGTTCCAGCAAATCCTCGAGGGTTATTTCACCTTTAAAATCAACATATAATATTCCTGTATCGTAATCAATTCGGGAAGTAATCATATATGGCTTTTCTATATTATCTGATAAAAATATTTACTTTTCATAATCCCATAAAGCGTTGATCTACCTATTTTCATGAAAATCATCTCACGTATTTTCAGCCTCCCCTTAAGTGGGAAACAACTATTAAAAACTATGAAACAACTAATTAAAAATAATACAAAAAACACAATATTACAAGTAATTTACCCTGCTAATTAAAAACACTTTTATACCTGTTAGGTAAAAGACGACTTAAATACTAACAGATATTCCCAGTACTGTAATATCATCGACTTGCTCAAAATGCTCGCCATCGTGTTGCATCCATTTTTTCAATTCCTGTTCAAGGTAAGCACCCTGTTCAACCATAGAAAGATGCGAAGTTGAAGCAATAAGTCGTTTAAATGCTTTTTGTTTATATTTTTTTCCTTTCGGGCCTCCAAACTGGTCAGGAAAGCCATCGGAAAACATATAAAGTTTGTCATTGTTGCGGAGTTGAAGTTCATGATTCTGGAATTTATCCATACGTTCATAAATACCAATGGGCATTTTATCGGCTTTTATTACTTCAATTTTCGAGGCCATATCATCGTAATCATCATGGTCATCGGCCCTTACTATCCACAGCGGATTATTGGCTCCTGCCCATGCAAATGTTTGCTCCTTGTGATTAATCACCAGCAAACTCATATCCATGCCATCTTTTTGTGTACCTTCCTTCCCTGTTTGGCTCAAAGATTTAACCACCTCTTTTCTTAACCTGCGTAAAATAACACCAGGATGGGTAATATATTCTTTCATAACAATTTCACGCAAGAATGATATGCCAAGCAGGCTCATAAAAGCTCCCGGAACACCGTGCCCGGTACAATCGGCAGCTGTAATTACTGTAAAATCTTCAATTTCAGTCCACCAGTAAAAATCGCCACTTACCTTATCTTTAGGTTTAAACAAAATGAAATGATCGAGCCCCTTACTGGTCAATAGACTTTGCGCTGGCAAAACCGCTTGCTGTATGCGCATAGCGTAATCAATACTCTGAGTAACTTCCAGATGAATAGATTCAATCTGCTCTTTCTGTTGCATCACCATATCGCGCTGCGCCTCAATTTCATCGCGTTGTGCTGTAATTTCTTCATTTTTTTGTTCGAGTTCAGCATTTTTGTAGGTGATATCGTCGCGCTGTGATTCAATTTCCGCTTTTTGTTCCCTTATTTCTTTATTCTGACGGGCCAGGACATGATTTGCCGTGCGAATACGATTATAGAGCCGGTAAACAATTATTGAGAAAACAAGGATGAGTGCAAAAACAACTATAAAGGCAATAATCAGAATACGCTGTTTTTTTATTGCTGCATCCTGTTCCTGCATTTTTAACTGATCAACTAATTTCTCTTTGTTCAATAACTCAATCTCTTTCTCTTTTTGCTCTGTCTCATATTTGGTCTGTATATCCGTGATGTTCTGGTGGGCCTCCTTATTAAAAATCGAGTCTTTCAACAGCGTATATTTTTCATAAAACTGAAAAGCCTTTTTATAATCACCCATATCCTTGTATGCCATCGCAATAGAACCATATGTTTCCTTTAAATCGTTAAGGCTGTTTAACGCTTCAAGGAGGTTCATGCCCGACTTATAATAATTAATTGCTTTACGCTGTTGTTTTAGTTCAGAATAGACATTCCCAAGGCTAATTAAAGCTGTAGCCACACCGCGGTGGTCTTCTATCTCTTTTCTCAACTCAAGCGATTTTCTGAAATACTCTATGGCTTTATCATAGTTCTGCTCCCCTGTATAAAAAGTTCCTAAATTCAGATATGCTGTACCGACAGATACTTTCCTACCGGCATCTTTTGCAAGACTTAAGGCTTTCATATATAAGTCAAGCGCTTTATCTCTTTCTTTTTTATGCTCATAAATTATGGCCATATTATTTAGTGAGTTGGTCATATTGGGCAAATCTCCCATCTGTTCATGAATACTTAATGCTTTCTGATAATACTCAAGGGCTTTATCATAATTGCCCCAATCGTAATATACAACACCAATATTTAAGGTAATATGGCCAACCGTTCTCTGATCATCGCGCTCCCGGGCCATTTTCATAGCTTCCTGATACCGGGAAACAGCTTTTTCAAATTCCCCCCAACTATGGTAAACAAGTCCCATATTGTGCAAGGCACTGGTTTTGGAAAATTCGTCTCCTGCTTTTATTGCTATATCGTATGATTGCTGAAAATAATTCAGAGCTTTCTCATAACTACTCACCGAAAGATAAATAGCCCCAATACTACCATAAACAGTGCATATTCCAACTGAATCATTTATATCCTGATAAATATGAAGAGCTGCATTCAGGTCTTCCAGAGCTTGCTGATAATTAGACAGATCCGTTTCAATAATTCCAATATTGGAGAGCAGACCAGCTTCTTCTTTTCTCATTTTCAGCTTATTGTAAATACGCCTTGATTGTTTAAAATCAACCAACGCACTGTCAATATTACTTAAATAATAATTAGCCACGCCCCTCTTCTTCAGAGCCTTTGCCTCCCTGGTTTTATCCTGAATTTCTTTCGATAATTCCAGTGATTTGTTGGCATAAATCAAACTTGTATCTACATTAATACTTAGGTAGATTGTACTAATTTCGAGTAAGGCATCGAGTTTTTCAGATTGCGTTCCCTTTTCTATAATAGTCTGTAAACTATCAATGTTTGTTTGAGCAGATACAGAAAAGTGAATAATACAGATCAACAGAATCCCAAAAATAATTCTATGCATACCTAATCAGCTTAAAGTAAAAGAAGCGCACATGCATAAGCACGGGGAAGATGAACAACAAAACACATCACTATTTGACATATTTAACTAACATACAATTTACTAAAATAAACAGAGATTTAAATAATGCCTTATGATTTTAACATTTCAAAAACAGGGCAACCCATAAAGCTTATTATGTAAAAAAAACAAACCTTGCACCTGGGAAGTGCAAGGAATGCTTAATCAGGGTCGCAAAAGGTATCAGGTGGGATTCATTATAAACAAATATTTTATTCTTTTTCTATACAGCTCAGGGTATTGTGTTTTGAGCCATGATTTTAAATATTCTATTTCTTGATCAGAAAGCCATTGGAACGATTTCTGCACTTCTTTCAAAAACAAAACAGGCTCATTTTGAAGCGCTTTCAGTATATGTTTTTGGTGTTGAAGCATTTCTAATCTTGTTTTAAACAAATATACAACGAAATGAATAGTGAAAGACAGGGTAATTTTACCTGAATTAAACGAATATCTTTTTTAAATTAGCGGAAATTTTTGCCTATGTTCGACTTTAGTGAAGTATCACTCAAAAACATTATTATACATAAAGTTGGCTCCAACCAGGAGGAACAGTCACTGGAGCTTTCAGAATCGGTTTTACCAGAGCTTGAGGAAGATATTGAGCACCTCTTGGTAGATTTCTTTTTACGCCCTTTTAAACCTGATGCATATTATCATTTTGAGCATGAAAACGGGCTGGATTTTCATGAAATGTTTCAGCATACACAAAAACTATTTGCCGATCCCAATTTGTTTGCGGCTCAATCGCAGTACATAGCACGACATCTGCATTCGGTATCAACACATCCCAACATCAAACAGGGCGAAGTATATGTGGTACACTTTGCAGGTTGCGTAGTCGACGATGAAATTACCGATGCCATCGGCATTTTTAAAAGCGAAAACAAGGATACTTTTTTAAAAGTCGTTCAACAAAACAATCACTACAATGTTGATATGCAAACAGGTATCAACATAAAAAAGTTGGATAAAGGATGCTTAATTTTTAATACAGAAGAAGCAGAAGGATATAAAATCAGTATTGTAGACAAAACAAACCAGTCGGGCGAAGCTATGTACTGGATGAATGAATTTTTAAAGGTAAATATTCGTGAAGATGAGTTTTACGATACAAAGAATTATATTGATCTTTGCAAAGCATTTAGTGATGACGTTTTAACAGAAGAAAACAATTTTAATACACCCGACCAGCTTAACTTTATGAAACGGTCGCAGGAGTATTTTGAGAATCACGATAAATTCGATGAACAAAATTTTGAACAGGAGGTAATTAACGAACCCGACATAATAGATGCGTTTAAAGACTTTAAAGGTGAGTTTAAAGAACAGTATGAGACAGAGCCAAACAGCGATTTCAAAATATCGAAACCAGCGCTAAAAAAGCAAAAGAAATATTTCAGGCCTGTGATCAAACTCGACAAAAACTTTCACCTTTATGTACACGGGAATCCCGAAAATATGGAAAAAGGATTTGACGACATTAGAAGAATGAATTACTATAAGCTTTATTTTAACGAGGAAAACTAAAATTTTGGAATTATGGCAAGTATTAAAGAATTAAAAAAAGACATTCATTACATAACGAATGAGTTAATAATTGAATGTTTGGTAGCAGATGTAATGTATGAAGGTAAATACGAATCTAAATTGACGGACCTTGCCACCACGCTATTAACGAAAAAGAAGGAACTACTTAGCAGAATAAACCAATACAGAAAGGTTAAGCATGAAACGAATGCAAAAAAATATTTTAAAGACATTCAGAATGAATTGCATGACCTGGTGAAAGAGATACTTGATGAAGTACAGAAACTTGAAAAATAATTTTTTATGATTGAAATAAAACTACCTGATAATAGTACAAAGAAATATGAACCCGGAGTTACCGGATTAGAAATTGCAAAAGATATTAGTCCACGGCTGACCAAGGAAGTGCTTAGCGTTACAGTAAACGATGAGCTATGGGATATACACCGCCCCATTAAAGACGATGCAAGCATTAAATTACACAAATGGGAAGATGAAGAAGGAAAACATGCCTTTTGGCACTCTTCAGCCCACTTGCTGGCAGAAGCTGTTGAACAGCTTTATCCGGGAGTAAAATTCGGTATAGGGCCCGCAATTGAGCAAGGCTTTTATTATGACATTGACCTTGGAGACCGGCAGCTAACCGACGCTGATTTCAAAAAAATTGAGGACAAAATGCTGGAGCTTGCGCGGCAAAAAGAGGAATATCATCGCACAGAAGTTCCCAAAAAAGAGGCATTAGAATACTACCAGAAAAAAGGAGATGAATACAAGGTAGAACTGATCAATGATTTAGAAGATGGCACCATTACATTTTACAAACAGGGAAATTTTACCGATTTGTGTCGCGGACCACACCTGCCCGACACCTCTCCCATCAAAGCCATTAAGATAACCAGTGTAGCCGGAGCCTATTGGCGCGGAGACGAAAACCGCAAACAGCTCACACGCCTGTACGGCATTACATTTCCTAAAAAGAAAATGCTGGACGAATACCTTGAAATGCTCGAGGAAGCAAAAAAACGCGATCACAGGAAACTGGGTAAAGAACTGGAGCTTTTCACATTCTCACAACGAGTTGGACAGGGCTTGCCAATGTGGTTGCCTAAAGGAGCCGAACTGCGCGAACGCCTTGAGAATTTCCTGAAAAAGGTACAACGGGATTATGGCTACGAACAGGTAATTTCGCCCCATATAGGCCAAAAAGATTTATATGTAACCTCTGGTCACTATGCAAAATATGGTCAGGATTCATTTCAGCCCATTCACACACCCGAAGAGGGCGAGGAATATTTGCTCAAGCCTATGAACTGCCCGCACCATTGCGAAATGTACAAAGCTACGCCAAAATCATATAAAGATTTACCCATTCGCCTGGCTGAATTTGGTACAGTATACCGCTACGAGCAATCTGGCGAACTTCACGGATTGACCCGGGTACGCGGTTTTACCCAGGACGATGCACACATCTTTTGCCGTCCCGACCAGTTAAAAGAAGAGTTTATAAAGGTTATAGACATCATTCTGTATATTTTTAAAACACTCGACTTTAAAGACTATGTGGCTCAGGTTTCTTTGCGCGACCAAAACGACCATTCAAAATATATTGGAAGCGATGACAACTGGGAAAAAGCTGAGAAAGCAATTATTGAAGCTGCCGATGAAAAAGGCATGAACTACGAAGTAGAGTACAATGAGGCTGCGTTTTATGGCCCTAAACTCGACTTTATGGTACGCGATGCAATCGGGCGCAAATGGCAACTGGGTACCATCCAGGTTGACTATAACTTACCCGAGCGTTTCGAACTGGAATATATAGGAAGCGATGACAATCGTCACCGCCCAATTATGATTCACCGGGCACCTTTTGGTTCTATGGAACGTTTTGTGGCTGTTTTACTGGAGCATACCGGCGGAAAGTTTCCGCTCTGGCTCACACCAGAACAGGCTGTAATACTGCCCATTAGTGAAAAATTCAACGATTACGCAAAAGATGTGAAAGCAAAACTTGCTGCTCGCGATGTACGTGTATCTGTTGATGAACGCAACGAAAAAATTGGTCGTAAAATACGCGACAACGAATTAAAACGCATCCCCTACCTGCTCATTGTGGGCGAGAAAGAGATGACCGAAGGCAAAATTGCGCTAAGGAAACAAGGCGAAGGTGACCAGGGACAGATGTCAATTGACGAATTTGCCACATTTATTGAACAGGAAGTAGCAAACGAAACCTCTAAATAAATAATCTTGCCAAATACAAGTTAAGGGCTGTTTCTCAGGAGCAGCCCTTACTTTTTGCCCATTGAAGAAATTGCAAGTCCAATAAAAACTAATGCTCCGTTGATGATCAGTAATTCAAATCCAAACTGAAAACCATTGAACCATACTTCTGAATATCGGTTTAATATATAACAAATTACAGGAGATGCTAGGGCAATATATGGAATCCATTTCTCCCGTGGATGATATTTTGTAAAGAGGCCAAAGGCAAAAAGTCCGAGTAGTGGTCCGTACGTATATCCGGCCACCGTAAAAATTGCACTTATTACACTTTCATCAGAAATAATCTGAAAAATTATAATCACAACAGCCAGTAATGCCGATATTCCAATATGCACCCATCGCCTGGTGCGCAGTGCTTTGGCAGAATTCAGATCGTTGTGATTAAAGCCCAATATATCGACAGTAAAAGTAGTCGTTAGTGCAGTTAAAGCAGAATCGGCACTGGAGTAGGCTGCAGCAACCAAACCCAGTATAAACATTATCGCCACAAAAAGGGGCAATTCACCCTGGGCTATTACAAGCGGAAAAATTTCATCGCCACGCGCGGGAATACTTAACCCAAGCGATGCTGCATAAGAATAGAGCATTACACCAAGCGTCAAAAACATAATATTTACCGGGACAAAAGCAATTCCATAAGAAAGCATATTCTTCTGCGCCTCTTTCAGATTACGACAACTCAGATTTTTTTGCATCATATCCTGATCCAGGCCTGTCATCACAATTGTAATAAACATACCTGAGAAAAATTGCTTAATAAAATGATTCGGGCTATTCCAATCATCGAAGAAAAAAACACGGCTATATTCAGAATTAGCAACAAACTTCCACAACCCGTCTTCAGCCATATTATTGTAAATAATCACAATGGTTACTATAGCCGATAAAAACATAAATGTAGTTTGCAGCACATCGGTCCAGATAATGGTTTTTATACCACCGCGATTGGTGTATATCCATATCAATAAAATGGTGATAAGTACCGTAACAGGAAATGGAATATTTAAAGGGTCAAAAACCATAACCTGCATTACAGTTGCAACGATGAACAACCTGAATGAAGCCCCTATAACCCTGGAAATAAAAAAGAACCACGCACCGGTTTTTTGACTAAAAAAGCCAAACCGATGCTCTAAATAGGTATAAATTGATGTCAGTTTCAAATTATAATAAACCGGTAAAAGCACCCAGGCTATAACAGCATAGCCAACCACATACCCCAACACCATTTGCAAATAACTAAATTGCGTATCCTGAACCCAACCAGGGACCGAGATAAATGTTACCCCGGATAAGGAGGCGCCCAGCATACCAAAAGCAACTACAAACCAGGGAGACTGACGGTTACCAAGGTAAAACCCTAGATTATTTCCCTTACTACCGGTTAAACGGGAAATTGTCATTAAAATACCAAAATAAGCCAATATGGCTATAATAATGTATACAGGATTAAGTGCTTCGTTCATAATTTATCATTAAAAGCATCAAAGATAATGATCTGAGGAAAACTATTATTGTCATCATCTGCTATAAATACAATAAAATCATTCAAAACCACATTCATCCGAAACTTTTTTAAATAAAAGGTCAACAATAGTTATAACCGTTTATTATTGGGACATTTTTTTTGAAATCGCCAGAAAAAAAGTGGTTTTTCAAGTCAATTGCTATTAATTCGTTTAAACCTGATATTATAAAATTATATACAGATGACTTACCACGCCATTTATGGCGTGGATTTAGGTAAGAATCAAGAGCGGTAAGGCTTCAGCCTGGAACCTAATCTATATAAAAAAAAGTTCCTGGCTAAAGCCCTAAGCAGCAACGGTAACTTGTCACCGCCATAAATGGCAGTGTATCTCAAAAATTAAATCTTTGAAAACAAATTCAGATAAGAAATAGCTTGTATTTTTTCAATAATATATTGTAATAAGCACAAAAAACTATAAAGTTTCGGATAGTTGTGATTCAAAACAAATGATCTATTAGCACGATGGCTAAAGATTTTTACTTTTCAGAGATAATATCTATATTGGAGGATAAACATACAGGTAAAAATACCTTCTTAAAAAAAAATCACAATCCTTTTTTCAATTTTCATAGAAAATACAACACAGGTAAAGAGATGATAAAAAAAGCAGGAAGTTTTAAAATATTAGACACACTTGCTGAGGGCGTAAAATATAATGCTTATAGAGCTGTTAATAATGAAAACAGCAGTGTTGTATTGAAAATTGTTGATAATGCAGATCAAAATAGAAAAACGGTACAGCAACTAAAAAAAGAGTTTAAACTGCTTAAGAGCATAGCGTCAGCTCATGTGATAAAAGCGCTCGATTTTCTTGAAGCCGACAACAAAGGCATTCTTGTACTTGAGGATATATTTGGAACAACACTGAAAAACTACCTGCAGGCACATACACCTATTACAAATAAAAAACAACTCCAAGACGCATTAAAAATAGTGAGGGACATTGCATTGGGTCTGTCAGACATACACAGACAGCAAATAACCCATTATGATATTAATGCAAAGAATATTATCTACAATCCATCGACAGGTACACTTAAATTGATTGATTTCAGCCTTGCTGAAAACAATACTTTAGAAAACGAATCAGGAGAAAAAGATTTTGTTTCAGGAACCTTTGCATACATATCTCCGGAGCAAACAGGACGCCTCGAAATCAAGCCTGATTACCGCTCAGATTTCTACTCTTTTGGTGTTACCATTTATGAATTACTAACGGGTAAATTACCATTTAAAGCAGATAATACAAGAGAATGGATTCATGCTCATATTGCCAGGCAACCCCTTAAACTGTCTGACATTCATCCGGAAATACCACAGCTGGTTTCTGAAGTGGTTGATAAACTTTTACAAAAAGACCCGGCTTTAAGGTACCAAAGTGATTTAGGTCTGTTAAAAGATATAGAGAAATGTATTCAGGTAATGGATTACCCTCACCTGGCAAAAAATTACAGCATTGGAAAATATGATATAAACCAACAATTTCAGTTACCACAAAAAATATATGGCAGAGAAGAGGAAATTAACTACCTCAAAAATGCCATTTATGCTGCACGAAAATCACAGAGCCAAAACATTTTCATAGAAGGTTATTCAGGTATAGGCAAAACCAGGTTAGTCGAATTTATAAAAGAGAACATTGAGAATCAGCCCGTTTTATTTGTTAGTGGGAAATTTGAGCAGTATGAGCAGGAGAAACCTTTTCAGGCAATTGGTCAATTAATACAACAAATTACTGATTATGTGCTCGCCCAAAAAGAAAAAGAACTTAATAGTTTTAGCGAAAGTATTTCAGAATCACTGGGTAATAACATTTATTTATTGAGTGAACTGGCACCAGGCCTTAAATCGATCACCGGAGAAAACTACACCAGGCTCAGTATAAACCTTAATGACTCAGCCCAGCGTTTAGCCCAAACCATAGAAAAGTTTTTTAAACTATTTGCCATCCCCGGACGGCCATTGATTATTTTCCTTGACGACCTGCAATGGGCCGACAAAGGATCTCTTGACATCATTGAAAAACTAACAGTCGATCTAACAAATAATGCATTCTGTTTTATTGGATCCTTTAGGAAAGAAGAAGCAAACCAAAATTTGGCTTTGAATTCAGCTATTAATAAGATAGAACAAACGGGCACCAACTTTAAAAAACTGGAATTAAAACCATTGTCCAGAAGTGATATTAAACTCTTTGTATCAGAAATTTTCAATACGAAAAAAAATATTGAAGGCTTATTGCAGATTTTAGAGACCCGCACAATGGGCAATCCCTATTTTATAATCGAATATCTCAACAGCCTGTATGATCAAAAACTCATACGCCTTGAGCCGCACACAAACGTCTGGACCTGGGATTTAGAAAAAATCAGTAATCAGGATATATCTGGAGACATTGCAGATTTAATTAAACAAAAAATAAAAAATCTGGATGATGAAGTTATCGAAATATTAAAAATTGCTTCATGCTTTGGAGCCACATTTGATGAAAAGTCCGTTTCAATTATAATAAATAATGATGACAAAGCAATTGGAATAAACCTGGAAAAAGCAAAACAGGAATCATTGATTATTCCGGCTGAGGGCAATGCTAAGCTTGAATTAGACCCTAAATCAACTAACACACATTACCGCTTCATTCACGATAAAATACAATCAGGTATTTATGAATTAATGTTGCCAGTTGAGCAGGCTAACATACACAAAAAAATTGGTCTGGAAATAGAGTCGGGATTAGACGAAAACACTGAGATTGATAATATTTATGAGTTGGCCACCCACCTGCATAAAGGTAAAGCAGTATTAGAAAAAAAAGATATAAGCCTTGCTTTAAATGCCAGTCTCGAAGCCTCAAAAAGGGCAAAAAATTCAGGAGCATTAATATCAGCATACAGGTTTTGCAATTGGGGATATAAACTATTACAAGAAGCCGGTTTTGAAGAGTTTAATCAGGAACTTATTTTCGAATACCATTCAGAATTAGCCGAAACCGCAGCCCTTAATGGCAATCATCAGGAAATGGAGGAATTACTGAAGGAAAGTAATAGCCACGCAATTACGCTATTGAACAAAATTCGTATACATGAAACAAGAACGTTGTCGCTCATTGCTCAAAACAGACAGCAAGATGCTATCGATGAAACGCTTGTTCTGTTAA
>NZ_DATFKB010000009.1:0-2289 GCF_035268865.1 Salinivirga sp.
AGGCTCCGGGGTGTGTCATTCGCAACCAAAAATCTTCCATCTCTGTTTTGACCCGGTATAGCCCAAGCCTGTGGGCTATTGGCGCATACAATGCTCCTATTTCCTGTGCCAGTGATTGTTGCTTTTCTTTGGAGAAATTATTTATGTGGCGCATATTCTGCAAGCGGTCTGCCAACTTCAGCAAAATAATGCGTACATCGGTTACAATATTCAATATCAGGTTGATGTAATTCTGATCCTGCAAAGTAATGTTGTGGGTATACAACCCCGAAATTTTATGCAAACCGCGAATAATTTCAAGCACTTTGGTTCCGAACCGCTCTTCAACGTCACGTTCTGCAAATTCTTTAAAATCGTAAAGATCGTGTAAAATGGCAGCAATAACAGCACTGCGAGCCATCCCCAACTCTTCGATGGCAGTAATGGCTACTGCCAATGGATGCACCATGTACAACTCGCCCGATTTCCGTCTTTGTTCGCCATATATTACGCCGGCATAATCCACTGCCGATTGCACATCGGCCTTATCCTGCGCGCTTAAACGGCTTCCTGCAATATCGAGCAGGCGCACAACTTGTTGCTCCAGATTTTTTCGGGATCCTCCATTTTCCATAACCTGTTTTTCAAAGGGTTGTGTTTTCTAAAAATCGACTACCGTTTTTATGGCTTCAGCTACTCCGCAAGATTGATTCGAAGCTACAATCGGGAACTGTTTGAGTAAATCCGGATGCGCATTGGCCACTACCCTGGGATGTCCCACTTCTCGTAAAAAATCGATATCGTTATAATCATTCCCTATTCCCAGCATATTGTCGAACGGTACACCATAAGTTTTTTCAATATATTTCAGGCCCCAGGCCTTACTTATATGCCGTGGGAAAACCTCAATCCACATGGCCTTTCCATTGAGCGGTGAGGTGGTACGCACCAACTTTACATCTTCGAGCTGATTGATAAGGTCATTATATTTTTTAGTATCTGTTTCAATAATAGCTAAAAGCTGACAGGCATTGTCTATTTGAAATTCGTGATGCTCCAGTGGTTCGGCAAAACTGGAATACCGCTCTACATACTCGTTAAAATGGTGGTTTTTAGGGTTTTGCCTATGATAATAGAAGCGGTAATTATCCGGAATGGGTTGATGAACCGTAAAGTCAAACTCCTCAGCCATGAATTGTTTCATTACTTTTTGTGTCTGCTTCCAGTCAAGTCCATCGGAATGGATGATTTGCTTCTTTTTCCAATCGTAAATACCGCAACCGGTGGAAAACACGAGGTAATCCAGCGGAAAATCTTCGGGCAAAACATCTTCAGAGATGCGTAAATTGCGGCCTGTAGCCGCTATACGCAATATACCCTTATCGCCCAGTTTATACAATGCTTCCAGGTCGGCATCACCTACCCGTTTATCATCGGTAAGTAAAGTTCCGTCAAGATCTGTTACAACTGCTCCAATATTATTGCCCATACACACAAATACATTTGTCTATTTAACTTTTAATACACAGCATTGTTCATCAGGTAATTTTTTACGTAATCGTCTATACCTGCTTCGAGGGAATAAAAAGGTTCATCATATCCAATTTTATGCAATTTGGACATGTTAGCCTCAGTAAAATACTGGTATTTATCACGAATATCCTCCGGGGTTGGAATAAATGTTATGTTTGGCTCCTTCCCCATTGCTTTGAAAGTGTTGGTAGCAAGATCAAGAAAGGTGCGGCCTTTACCTGTTCCCACGTTATATATGCCACTATTTTTTCGGTGATGCATAAGAAAAAACATAATTTTCGATAAGTCTTTTACATACACAAAGTCGCGTGTTTGCTCTCCATCTTTGTAGTCCGGGTGGTGCGATTTAAAAAGTTTCATACCACCTGTATCTTTTATCTGGTTAAAAGTATGTAAAATAACAGAAGCCATGCGGCCTTTATGGTACTCATTGGGTCCATAAACATTGAAAAACTTCAAACCTGCCCAGAAAAAAGGTTGTTGCTTTTGCTGAAGCGCCCATTTATCGAAATCGTTTTTCGATTCGCCATACAAATTAAGCGGATGCAACTCGCCCACAACAGTATGATCGTCGTTGTAACCCTTCTCTCCTAACCCGTATGTTGCAGCACTTGAAGCATATACAAGCGGAATACCATAAGCTACACATTTCTCCCAAACTATTTTACTATAATTCAGGTTCAGCTCATCGTAAACTGACTTAGGGTAGCCTGTGGTTGCCGAGCGCGCACCCATATGAAAAATAAACTGCACGAACTTATGGTTTTCATCGAGCCA
>NZ_DATFKB010000010.1:0-14582 GCF_035268865.1 Salinivirga sp.
TTTTGATGATTTGTGTATCCTTCAATTTCAGAAACAATATCTGACTTTGTTCTTAATAATTCTACAATACGGTTCTGTAGCTCTTTTTGAAGTTCTTGTTGGTTAAAAATGCGCAATTGATTGGTTATTTCATGCATTTTGGCCACAGCAATTTGTTGATCCTGACCATAACCTACGTCAATCACCGGGTCGTCTTTCAAATAATAATCCAGTTCACCATAGGTCTGATCAAAAACTTTTTGAATCAGTGCATTACCTTTCTCCACAGCACCCGCTTTATAGTATGCACTCAGAAGATCCATTTCCATATAATCGAGTGGCTGGCGCTCAATTGGTAAGATCTCAAATGTGTTGTCTACTGTTTTTATAGCTTTCTCGTTTTTACCTTCGCGTATTAATGTTTCAGCGAGCTGTCCCATTTTTCTTCTCATACTAACAACGCTAATTGTCCGGCGGTTGGTCCAACCAAGGTGAACATCGGGATTATTAAGATTTCGAAACATAAACTTATTGAAAAAATGGTCGTATAGCAACTCAGTGTTGATTCTGCCAAGATAACCCGAGTTGTTTTCAATTGGAACAATTCGAAAAGCAAAACCCTCCTGTTGTGCATACTTTTGTAAGCCACTGAATGTTCCCCTTCCAATACTTGTAAAATAAATTGGTCGTTCCCAATTGTTATTGGCAAGCAGGTCCAGAATCATCATGTCGCTTTTCATTAACATGCGCCCTTTAATACTAAAAACAATCCGGTCTGTAATTAAGGCGCTGTCTTCTGGTTGTACAACACCATTTTCTATAACTTTTTGTTTATTTACAGGAATTACAAATTTTCTGGAAGGTAAATAATCTTCAGTAGATCCGTCGTACGATGTCAGTTTTGTGCTTTTATCGTCGCTTGCCACAAAATTCATGGCTAGCTTAAGCGGTATGGGTGATTCGCCCAAATCATTCAGAAACTTATCAGTCGCTTTTTGCAAGTTCTTTATTGCTTCAACATCAATTGCGTACTTTTCAGCAAGCTCCTGGTTATTAAGCCTCTTGATTAGCGAAGCGACCTGAAGGGGCTTAATATCATCCACATTCGCAATCCTTTTCCATGTTTTAGGCTCCATGGTATCAAAATTCCCATTTTTTAGAATTCTACTAAGTGTACTCATGATATCGCTAAACTGGGCTTTGTATTCTGGCTTGTTGGCAGCATACCTTTCGTTCAGGTACAAATCGCTCCGCTTTCGCACAAAAATTATGTCGCGGTTGCCCTGTGCATATTTTTCTTTTGCCATTCCAAAAGGCACTGGTTCAGAATCATAAACCTGTCGCCTCATTTGATTGATATACCAGTCTGTGCTCAGGTATGGTAAACAAATAATTCGCACATCGGTGCGCTCCTCCTCAACCTCCTGAAGATACCAAAGGGGGAAAGTATCATTATCGCCGTTGGTAAATAGAATACCGTCTTCTTCGCAAGAGTTAAGATAATTGTAAGCAAAATCTCTGGCCGTATATCGGCCCGAACGATCGTGATCATCCCAGTTTTCACTGCCCAAAACTCCGGGAACAGCAATCAAACAAGCTGTTGTGGCAACAATAGCCGATGTTTTTTGTCCGAAAGGTTTACGTAAAGCATCATAAATGGCCAGCATTCCCAGCCCTATCCAAATGGCAAAAGCATAAAAAGAGCCTGCGTATGCATAATCACGTTCACGTGGTTGTAATGGGTTTTGATTCAGGTACACTACAATGGCAATTCCCGTAAGCACAAACAACATCATAATCACCCAGAAGTCTTTCCTGTGTTTATTATAATGATAAAACAGTCCTATTAACCCCAATAAAAGCGGAAGGAAGAAATAGGTGTTGCGCGCATTGTGGTTTTTCCAGTAATTTGGTAATCCTTCCTGATCGCCCAGACGGGCCTCATCAATAAATGGAATTCCGGAAAGCCAGTTTCCGTGACTAATTTCTCCGTGACCCTGTACATCGTTTTGCCGGCCCACAAAATTCCACATAAAATAGCGACCATACATGAAACCCACCTGATAAGAGAAGAAAAATCTGAGGTTCTCTCCAAATGTTGGTTTTACCCGTGTCTCGCCCTGACTATCCTGAATTTTTGTGCCTTCAACCTGCGCCCACTTCTCGTATTCTCTTACATGCGAACGATCGCTGCTATACATGCGAGGGAAAAAGGTCGAGAAATCATCAGAATACTCATACGAAAGGCCTTTGCTATATTTCTCATATCGATCTCCGGCTTTCCGGTACGAAAATTTCTCTTTAGAATCTTCTACAGGAGCAGAATAATATTGCCCGTAGAACAATGGTCGGTCGCCATACTGTTCCCTGTTCAGATAAGAAAGTAATGAAAAAAGGTCTTCCGGATCATTCTGGTCCATTGGTGGATTTGCGCTTGACCGAATCACAGTCATCGCATAAGAAGAATATCCGATCAGGATAACCGTAATACCAAGTAAAATTGTATTGGCTAATACTTTTCCTTTTTTATGACTGTACCAAACTCCATATATTAATGCAGCCAGCAAAGCCGCCGCAAAAAATATCACGCCCGAATTAAATGGTAACCCAAAGCCGTTTACAAAAAGCCGGTCGAAATAACTGGCAATTTTCACAGTATAAGGAATAATGAAGTACATAATGAACCCCAATATAAAAATAGAAAGGGCTGCGGCAGCCACTACCCCAAGTTTTGTGGGTTTATATTTACGGAAATAAAAGACAAAAACAATAGCCGGAATAGCCAAAAGGTTCAGGAGGTGCACGCCTATAGAAAGCCCAACAAGGTATGCAATTAAAATTAGCCACCTGTTGGCATATGCCTCATCGGCAACATTTTCCCATTTTAGGATTGCCCAAAATACAACCGCTGTAAAAAGTGATGATAAGGCATAAACTTCACCTTCAACGGCAGAAAACCAAAAGGTATCTGTAAACATATAGGCAAACGCACCGACCAAACCGGCACCCAGAATAGCCCATTGGCGACCATCTGTTAATTCGCCACGCTGGCTCATTATTTTGCGGGCAAGGTGGGTAATGGTCCAAAACAGGAACATAATGGTAAATGCGCTTGCCAAACCAGACATAGCATTGACCATTAAAGCAGCATCAGCCGGCTGTGCAAACAGGGTAAAAAACCTTGCTATAATCATAAAAAGCGGGGAGCCGGGGGAGTGGCACACTTCAAGCTTATATGCTGTGGCAATAAATTCACCTGTATCCCAAAAACTTGTGGTTGGGGGAATGCTTAATAGGTAAACGATGGCGGCTACTGCAAAGGCAATCCACCCTGCGATAATGTTGGTGCGTTTATAATTCATATTTTACAATATTAATTGTATGCTCAATTATTTTAAAAAATTTATGTGAAGTTACGAGCCATATGCGAATGCTCAAAATAAAGTTCAAAAATATAAAAATGTCTGATTTCCATTGTTTATTTAACTCAAAATTGTAGGATGCTGCATTAGCATTAGTCTTTGCTGTGTATAAAACCATTATGTTTGGATAAAAGTATTAATTTAGCCGTTTAAAATTCAGCCATTGCTTCGCAAGAAATTAAATAATGACATTGACTTTAGAGAGCTTTTTAAGGGGGGGGCCATTGCTCTTTTTTTTAAAGTCTTAGGGGTAGTTGTTGGTTATTTTTTCCTTTGGATTTTAGCTCAGTATTACGGTACCAAGGGGGTGGGTGTTTTTCAAACGCTTTGGACATTGCTCATGATTCTCAGTGTGATTGGCAAAATGGGTTTTGATACATCCATTGTGAAATTTATAGGTGCTTATAAAGAAAGTAAGAGAAGTGGGCTTATTTCAAACTTGTTTCATAAAATACAGCGGTGGTTGTTTATTATTGCCAGTCTTCTCGCGCTATTGCTGGCGGCGTTATCTGAACCCGTTAGCCAGCTTCTTTTTGAAACAAAGGCTAACAGTAATTATATAATTTTTACTGCAATATCCCTGGTGCCTTTGGTCTTGCTTAATTACCATGCTGAAAGTTTAAAAGGCCTGAAAAAAATATTTTCATATTCCATTTTTCAGAATGGCACTATATATATCATTACGTTTCTTTTCATTGTGTACTTTTACCACCAGGGCTATGGCCTTAAAAGTACCATATGGAGTCTTTTTATAGCTTTATTTACACTGGCCATCATTAGTTATTTCGATATTAAAAGCAGACTACCAAAAGTTGAACTGGCTGTCAAAAAACAAGGATATACAAACAAACAGTTAATTAACTGGACACTGCCAATGTTGTTTTCGAATTCTCTTTTTCTGCTAATGAATTGGACAGATACAATAATGCTCAGTGCCTTTTTACCTGAGGCCAATGTGGGAATATATGCTACAGCATTGAAAATTGCAGCGCTGAATTCTGTAATACTGGTTGCCATAAATAGCATTGCAATGCCAAAATTCGCAGAGCTTTTTGAGCGCAATGAAATGGGAAAATTTCGCCGTTTTGTGAAACATTCGACCCTGCTTATGTTTCTGACTTCTCTTCCTGTTTTAATTGCAATTCTGGTTTTTCCATCCTTTTTATTGGGCATATTTGGCGAAGATTTTACCGCAGGAAAAACCGCACTTTTAATTTTAGCTTTTGGGCAGTTTTTCAGCACCATATCAGGATCAGTCATTAACATATTGAATATGTCCAATCGTCAAAAAACCGCACGAAATATAATTGCAATTTGTACCTTTATAAATGTTGTACTTAATTTAATACTAATTCCAATTTACGGAATTAATGGTGCTGCCATAGCTACTGCCACATCTACAATTTTGTGGAATTTGGCATCAGTTTTGGCAATATACCGAATATTCGGTTTTGTTACTTATCCGTTTATCAATATCAACAAAAGCCGGTAACATTTAATTATGAAAAGCCACAAACCCAATTTCTTTATTGTTGGTGCCGCAAAAGCCGGTACTACTTCATTATATCAGTATCTTAACACGCATAGTAACCTTTATTTTAGCCCGGTCAAAGAGCCACACTTTTTTTCTACTGATATTAAAACCAGCGAATTTACATCTATATACAAACGTAATATTGATAACCTGCCCCAGGACTTTTATCAAAACAAACCCAAAGACAGCATTCAAAATGTTTTCATCAGAGATGAAAAACAATATCTGAATTTATTTCAATGGGCCGATGGTGAAAGCGCAGTCGGTGAATGCAGCACCTCATATTTATATTCAAAAGAGGCTGCCAAAAATGTCAAAAAATTTAATCCGGATGCAAAAATTGTCATTGCGCTCCGCAACCCGGCAGACCGGACATTTTCCCATTATCTGATGGCGGTTAGGTTTGGCTTTACTCAACTTCCTTTTAGAAAAGCCCTTCATAAAGATTTCAATCAACATAAAAAGGGTTGGGGTAAATCAGAACTATTTATTGAGCTTAGTTTGTATTATGAGCAAATTAAACGCTACATGGCACAGTTCCCTGAAGAGCAAATAAAAATAGTGCTGTTCGATGAGTTTAAAAAAGACCCATTAAGTACAGTGAATGAAATTTGCGATTTTCTGGGAATAGACAAATTTTCCGATATAGAAAACAAAAAACACAATGCTGCATTAATGCCCAAAAGCAAGAACCTGAATCGGCTGATGGTAAACACCGGTTTTAAAAGCAAGGTTTCTAATATTTTGGGCGAAAAAGCCAAAGATAAGCTCAGGCAAATATTTTTCCAGGATGACAAAATCCCGAAGCTTTCACGACAAGACAGATCATACCTACAGGGGCTATTTAAAGAAGATATTCAGAAAACAAGTGAACTGATTAACCGCGACCTTTCACACTGGTTAAAATAAGCTGTTTCAGAAAATTAATTCCGGAAATTCCTGTTAAAAACTCTATTGGGCCGCATAGCTTTATTTCTGGGCACTCCCGTTTTAGTAGAATAAATTCGTGTTTTGTGCAATGGGGCACCCAATTTTGGCATAACCCTACTTTTTTTGCTTCAGGTCAAAAAAAGTAGGCAAAAAAAACCCGCCGCTTACAGAAAAGTGCTAAAAATCTATTCGTTATAGCTAAAGTTTACGAACTCACTTCGATTTTTTTTTAAAATCGAAGCTCAAACAACGCAAACTTTGACGCCATAACAAACAGATTTTTTTAACGCATTTTTCTTCATGCGGCTAGATGGCCAACTTTTTACTGCTGATCAACGACAAGACCAAAGGCGGGTTGGCCAGACCAAATTACTCGTAAACTTCCCGTTTTTCACGGGACAGGCTGTGAGGGCTAAAGCCGTTAGCGGGCTAGCGTAAGTGAATGTTCTACTCGAATTAATCCATAAAATGATTGAAAATCATAATTATGGATTGTAAGAGAGTAAATCCCGATATAGAAAATATTAGCAAATTCCTCAGCTGTTGCACAATATTTTCCTAATCGGGGTTCAATGGATATAAATGGCATGAAAGAGGCTTGCCCGGATTTATGCAACATATTATAATTCTATTGAGCGAAATA
Organism: Salinivirga sp.; assembly: GCF_035268865.1. Taxonomy (GTDB): domain Bacteria; phylum Bacteroidota; class Bacteroidia; order Bacteroidales; family Salinivirgaceae; genus Salinivirga. Next base: position 6,509 of record NZ_DATFKB010000010.1, read on the forward strand.
GGATGGGACACCCAAAATATCAATTTAAAACTTACAATAGACTGATAATCAGCAGTGGCCCTTTAGGGCGTCGATATGGTGCACAAAACAGGTTTAAAGAAAATATTCAGAAAACAAGTGAGCTGATAAACCGCGATCTTTCACACTGGTTAAAATAAGCTGTTGCAGAAAATTAATTCCGGAAATTGCTGTTAAAAACTCTATTGGGCCGCATAGCTTTATTTCTGGGCACTACCGTTTTAGTAGAATAAACTCTATTTATCTACATGCCCCGAAATAAAAGTCTGTATTTTATGCGCAAGTTCACCCGGTTTTTCAATAAATGAAGCATGTCCCACACCTTCGATCATATCCAGCTGGACCGTTTGATTATCGGCAGCCATTTTATTATAGACCGAAACCGGTATAAAATTATCCTCATCTCCCCCGATAATATGGAAAGGAATAGCCGGGTTTATGGTATGCTCAGGGCGCATCATCATACCGTTCAACACAGCAATAATGCCGTTGGACGGAAAATTATTAGCTCGTTCGACTATGTTTTCCAATTCCGGTCTCAATTTCTCAAGGTTTGATTTTGCTACAATTTTTGGAAGCATTCCTGACACAACAAGCTTTTGCTTGCCTTTACGAAGCAAGTCGATTTCACGTTTACGATTTGCTTTTTTTGCCTCATTATCGGGGTAAATTGTAGAATGAACTAAGCCTATTGCCCGGGTCTTTTGCGGATACTTTCTGGCAAATGCTTCTGCTGCGTATCCTCCCATAGAATGTCCGTAAATAATGCATCTTTCAACCTGTTCTTTTTCAAGAACAGCAGCAACTGCATCGGCCATTAAGTCCATGGTATGTGCACTGTCAATTACATCTGAATCTCCATGACCTGGTAAATCCGGGATAATTAAACTATAATCATCGAGTAAGGTCGAAAAAGCCTCCCAAACCTCTTTCGACTCCAAATATCCATGCAGTAAAACCAATGCTGGCCCAGATCCTTTTGTTGTATAGCTAATTTTCTTCTCTGAAAGATATGCAACACTCATAATTACGGAGTTATTACAATTTTACATTGAGCTTCGCTAACACCCGATTTCATAAGATGTAAAAAATACGTCCCGGGTGTAAGCCCTTTTGCAGGATAGTACAAAAGATGCTCAGAATTGTTTTTAATCGCGTCTATCTTTTGTCCCTGTTGGTTAAAAACATAAACTGTTTGCCCCGAACTGCCGGGAAGTTGAATGTAAAAACCTTTCTTCGATGGGTTTGGCCAGGCTTTAATCTGCTTTTGCCTGTTTAATTGTCCTATAGCTGATGCTTCGTTCCATCTGGCAATTGCATAATTTCCCTGAAGCATATTTTGTACTATAAAACTGCCGCTATTAATGGTTCCTTCCCGGGATTGATCGATATATTGCCATCGCGAAGCATCAGCAGGGCGATATACCAGCATCAGGCTGTCTCCATCCTCTAAGTTAACATCGTCATTGCCGAAAAAACTGTAATAGAATCGTCCGCTTGCGGCAAAATCTCCCTTTGCATCAAAAACAATGCGCCACCATTTTGTGTCCAGCACTTCAATATGATTTATGTTGTCACCACTTTCAGCCGGTCCTTTCCACATTTCAGCAACATGAATAAATGCAGAATCTGAAATTATTTCAGGCATTACATTGAGGTCCATGCCTGTGGGGTAATAAGTTTCGCTGTTGTACAAAACTGTTGAATGGTCAAAAACCGGGCCTGCGGTTTTATTATAATAATCGAGCACCACCATAACAGGCGCAAAGCCCGGGTTGAAAAACTGGCTGCCTTGTTGTCCGTCGAATTGCAACCACTGTTCATGTACATTCCATTCTTCATCAACAAACCCAATTGAAATTTTATTGTCATCTCCAATAAAGTTGCGACCAACTGCTTGTTGGAAAACAGCTACTTTTACCTCATCGCCATAATAAACCACCGAGTCGATTGAATACTGTGGAAATCCTCCGTGAAACACATAATTATCGAAAAAACCTGTCAGGTCGACACCACTATAAGCGCTCAAATGATCACGTAAATCTTCTGTTGAAGCATCACTTTCAGAAAATGCCGACAAATAATCTTTTACTGCCGGAAAAAACAGACTGTCGCCCATATAATGCCGCAAGTTGTGTACTATCATTGATCCTTTATCGTAAACTGTGGTGGAATAAGTAAGATCGTATGGCATATCACTCAGAGCCCAATAACCATCATCTGTTTCGTGGGCACTATTGACCACGCTTATTTGATTGCTTTTTACATATTGACGATATTGCTCTGTACCATGAAAATGCTCCATATAAATCGCTTCGCAATAACTTGCCCATCCTTCGTTAAGCCACATGTCGGCAGCGTCACTACAAGTGACGAGATTTCCAAACCAGTGATGCGATAATTCATGGGCCACAAGGGTTTGATTACCCGGATCAGTAGTAAGGGCATAAGACGGATAGGCAATATTGGTAAGGTGCTCCATAGCGCCACTGTTAAAATCCACAACAGTATACCCGGCCTTTTCCCAGTGGTATGGGCCAAATTTATCCTCAAAAAGTGCAAGCATTTCCGGCACATCGGCGAATGTGGCTACAGCAGCAGAACTGTCGGAGTTAATTGCATAATATTCGACAGGTACCGAACCATTCATACCATCATAAACAGTATCGTTAAGGGTAAATGGGCCTACAGCAAATGAAACAAGATAAGTGGGAGAAGTTTGACCAAGAGACCAGTGCCATTTCAATTCATCTTCACCATAATCATTAACCTCCTGAAATTGCCCTGATGCGATGGCCCTGTGATCGTCACGGGTTATGATATGAAACTCATAAGTGGCACGATCGGTGAAGTTGTCGATGCATGGGAACCATGCCCTGCCAAAACCATGCGGAATGGCATCCAGTGCCACTCCCATATTAAAGACCATGTTGCTGCTAAAATGAACACCACCCCATCCACCACCAGGTTCGAGGGATCCATATCCATGATAATAAATTGTACAGGTATCATTTTGTTCTGCGTTAATTTCAGCAGCGGGATAAAAACTAATAACTGTATCATTATAATCAAAATCATCTATCCATACACCATTTAGGCTGACAGAATCTATATGATACTTATACAAATCAAATGCAACCTGCTCCAGCGGTTCATCAATTGCTCTGAAAATAATTTCCGTATGTCCGCTAAGTGAATAATTTCCAAGGCTGGAAACATCAATGTTTATATTATAATGTTGGACATCGATTTTGTCGCGATGTGAATTCTGGCTGCTTACGAAACCAACAATGAAAAATAGTATGGTAAAAAGATATAGCGTTTTCATGAGGTGTGGTTTAAACTAAAAAATAGCGTTTTTTTCAAAGTAGAGTTCACTTTCAGCTAACAGCTGGGCTTTATCAACCGGAACAACGCCAACTTTTTCACAAACCTGGCCGCCGGCAATGTTAGCTATTACGGTACTTTTTTGTGCATTTAATTTGCCCGCCATACAGCATGCCAAAACGCTTATAACCGTATCGCCGGCTCCCGAAACATCTGCAATTTCGCGTTTCTGGGCAGGCATGGTATATTGACTTTCTCCATTGGTTAATAAAACACCCGCCTCTGAAAGCGTAACCATAACATATTCAGCATTCAACTTCTGTTTAAGTTTTGATGCCGCATTAGCCACTGCTTCGGTGTCAGTTTTCTCCAGGGTAATTTTCATCCCTTCAACCAATTCTTTAAAGTTCGGCTTAAACAGCGTAACATTTTTGTAGGCGAAGAAATTCCGCTTTTTAGGATCTACCAATACAGGAATATACATCTCCCTGGCCTTTTCTACTATAATATGAATCACTTCTGGTGTGATATTGCCTTTGTCGTAATCTTCAAAAACCAAAGCATCGGGCTTCTCTTTTATCATAAGTTCTGCCGTGCGCTCAGCAAATTTACGTGCAATTGTTTTCGAAACAGCCTCACTCTTTTCTTCATCCACACGCAAAAGATGCTGGCTTGATGCAATAACGCGGGTTTTAACAGTTGTGGGTCTGTCTGTTGTTTCCATTAACCCTTTATCGGTCATTGCACGTTTTTCGAGCAATTCCCGGAAAATCCGCCCTTGCGCATCATCTCCAATAATGGCGCAAAGCACAGACTCAGCACCCATTGCTTTTATATTTAAACCAACATTAGCGGCACCACCAAGCCGGTTTTCTTTATCGGTTACCGAAACTACCGGAACAGGTGCCTCCGGGGAAATGCGGTCGGTTTTTCCCCACATATAGGAATCAATCATTACATCACCTACAACGAATATTTTTTTCGAAGAAAAACCATCAAATACTTGTGCTAAACTATCCATATCGAATGCTTTAAAGTGACAAAATTAGTATTAATTCAAATTAAATTAAACCTTCCTGAAAAAAAGGTAGCACATTTCGAGTTAAATGATTTAAAATAGCTTGCTATTACGCATGGTTTTTAATTGAACCTTACTATTTCTAAGCGTTCTTAAAGGTAGTTCAACCGAATGCCAAAAGACAATAATTCAATGAGATTAATTAAAAAAAATTTTTTGAATTCACGTTAAAGAACTAAGATCACACCAGCTTATCGCATCAGGCAAATGGTTATGAAATTTTTGCATAATCCGCTCAAAACATCTATGTTCGTGTAAATTTGAAGCAAATGAAAGGACATCTTTTAAAAATGATTACAGAGCTGAAAGCGCCTGTAAAATATACGCTTAACCTGGACGATCATCAAATCGAAATGAATGATCAGATCGGGAAAACCATCACCATTCATCACACCGGAAATATTCATTGCATCAACTGTGGAAGAAAAACAAAAAAATCTTTCTTCCAGGGATATTGCTACCCCTGTTACATCTCTTTACCACAAACAGATCCAAGTGTTATACACCCTGAAAAAAACCAGGCACACCTTGGCATATCTCGCGATATGGAATGGGCCAAAACTCATGACCTGATCGATCACTTTGTATATCTGGCGCTTTCGGGTGGGCTTAAAGTTGGTGTAACCCGGCATACGCAAGTGCCTACACGCTGGATCGACCAGGGTGCAAGAAGTGCCGTAAAACTTGCCCGCACACCTCATCGCAATTTAGCTGGTCAGGTGGAGGTAGCCCTCAAAAAACACCTGAACGATAAAACAAACTGGCGTGCTATGCTGACCAATAAAACAGAAGGCGAACCAGACCTGGCAGAAGCCCGCACTAAAGCCCTGGAGCTGCTGCCCGATGATTTAAAGCAATACGCAGAAAAAGATGATACAATAACAAAAATTCAATATCCGGTAGAAACATATCCATTAAAGGTAAAATCTGTAAATCTGGATAAAGACCCTGATTTTACAGGAAAATTGGTAGGCATACGCGGACAGTACCTCATTTTTGACGAAGGTAAGGTGATGAACATTCGCAAATACAATGGATATGAGGTTGAATTGACCATTGAACCGAAATAAGTGAGTTCATGCTTTTGCGAATAAAATTTAATATTTTTGTTTCATGGATAAACTAAAAGGGGTTGTTGTAAAAACAACTGGCAGCTGGCATACCGTTAAACTCAATAACGGCAAGTTGATGGACTGCACGGTTAGGGGAAAGTTTCGTATCAAAGGAATACGCAACACCAATCCCATAGCCGTAGGAGATGTAGTTACCGTGGAGCAAAATCCAAACGAATCCACAGGAGTTATTGTTGATCTGGATCAACGCAAAAACTACATCATACGCAAAGCCACAAAGCTGTCGAAACAAGCCCATATCATTGCCTCAAACATTGACCAGGTTTTTGTGCTGGCAGCTATTACAGAACCTGAAACCCCTTTAATGTTTATCGACCGTGTTTTAGTCACGGCTGAAAGCTACCGTATTCCAGCTATTATTGTTTTCAACAAAATGGACATTCTGGACGAAGACCAAAAAGAACTTGCCGAGGCCTACAAATATCTTTATGAATCGATTGAATACCCCGTTATGCTCATATCTGCAGCCAGCGGCTTAAATCTTGACCAGATTAAGGCAAAGATGAAAAACACAACCAGTGTGATCGTTGGGCAGTCGGGAGTGGGAAAAAGCACTTTGCTAAACAAGCTGCAACCCGGATTGGAGTTAAAAATCGGAGATATTTCAGATGCACATCAGCAAGGCAAGCACACTACAACATTTGCAGAAATGCATGAGCTTGATTTTGGTGCTAAAATTATTGATACCCCGGGAATTCGTTCTTTTGGGCTTGTGGAAGTTGAACGACAAGAAGAGTTGGCGCATTTTTTTCCGGAAATTTTTAAAGTCGGCCAAAACTGCAAATTTCATAATTGCACACATATCCACGAACCCGGTTGCGCCGTTAAAGATGCTGTTGAAAACAATGAAATACCATTTACACGATATGAAAACTACCTCACCATTATGAAAGGTGACGAAGGAGATAAATACCGAAAAGATATTTATGCACAATAACCAAAACCTGAAGACAAAAACTATGCGCTCAAGGACCATTCAACTAATCTTTGTTTTTCTTATTCCTTTTATCATGATGGCCGCCTGCGGAGATCAGCCTGATAAAAAAGACAAGACAGAAAAAACTAAGGTTACCCAAAAGGCTAAACCAAAGAAAAAGCCTGTGAGCAAAAAACCTAAAAAGAAAAAATTCCCAAAGTTATCGAACGATAATGTGGTAAAAGTGCTTAGTGAATATGGTGAAAATCATCCGCAAAATATTGTTTTACTAAAAACCACCAAGGGTGATATTAAAATAAGACTTTATGATGGGACACCTCTGCACCGTGCAAATTTTTTAATGCTGGCTAATCGAGACTTTTATGATGAAACAGTTTTTTACCGTGTGGAACAGAACTTTATTGTACAGGGCGGAGATTCAGATGCTTATGAACGTCGTACAATAAAAAGAAAAGTGGGTTATTACAGCATTCCCGAAGAGATGCAGCCCAACCGGTACTACCATAAACCCGGGGCTGTATCAATGGCGCGCGATTATGAAGACAACCCCAATAAACGCTCATCGTCATACGATTTTTTTATAGTTCATGGAACCACATACAACGATTATGACCTGGATGAAATTGAAAAATCAAATAACATAAAATTTACTAAAGCACAGAGAAAACTATACACGACAACAGGCGGAGCAGCACATCTGGATGGTCAACACACTGTTTTTGGCCAGGTTATAGACGGCATGGAAGTTATAGACAGCATTGCTGCCGTAGAAGTCGATGGTAAAAGCTGGCCGAAAAAAGATATTTCAATGACAGTGCATGTAATTAAATAAATCTAAACCTTAAACATAATATTATGAGACTATTACTAATTAGCAACTCAACCATGGCTGGCGAGCCCTACCTGGACTATTGTAAAAACGATATTGCTGAATTTCTTGGGAAAGAACGCATCGAAGCTCTTTTTATTCCATATGCAGGTGTAAGCATGACTTATGATGAATACGAAGCCAAAGTCAAAACACGCTTCAATGAAGTGGGGCACGATGTGGTTTCTATCCATCATTTTAACGACCCCATTAAAGCCGTTCAGGATGCAAAAGCAATTGTTGTCGGTGGTGGAAGTACCTGGCATTTGCTACACGAAGTGCGTCGTCACGGTTTAATAGAACAAATCCGAACCAAAGTAGAAGATGGAACACCTTACATAGGTTGGAGTGCCGGGTCTAACCTCACCTGCCCCACTATAAAAACTACTAACGACATGCCCATTATTGACCCAAAAGGTTTCGAGGCGTTGAATTTGATCCCGTTTCAAATCAATCCGCACTACCTGGACAAAACAGCACAAGGACATGGAGGCGAAAGTCGACAGCAGCGCATCGAGGAGTTTCTGATTGTGAACCAGGATATTACTGTAGCAGGATTGCGTGAAGGTTGTATGTTTATATATGAAAATGGTAAACTCACACATAAAGGAGAACGTACATGCCGCATTTTCAAATACGGCGAAGAGTTCTACGAGCTTTCTTCGGGTGATGATTTTAATTTTTTAATGAAATAGCCATAATAAAATACCCAG
>NZ_DATFKB010000011.1:0-13917 GCF_035268865.1 Salinivirga sp.
CAACTTGCCAGCTTAGGACTTTCACCTTTTAGACAAAAAGAGCGTCCCTGCTTTGGGGCATTGAAAAAGATTTGTATATTTCAACTTTTTCTGTTGCTTCGAGCAGGGTGCACTGCAGCACATGCAGGGCACACACACCGCCAAAAACTTCGTTTTGACGGCAAAAGTTGTACATTTGTAAAACAAAGTTTTGGCTCTGTGAAGTTTGAACGGTCTTTGTAAGTAAGGCCTTCGCTTCATAACCGCGCACGTTTGCAGCAGAACAGATTGGAAATACAATTTGGAAAGTATCATATAGAAATGTATTTTTAGGTTACTTTGATGAAACACATTTAAGAAGAAAAGAACAAACAATAAGGTTAGGTACTAATTTAGTGTAAAGTCTAATCTTTAACTTTTGTAAAGGATGTGTCTTAACGAACAAATTTGCAGGTTGTGACCGATATGAAAAAATAAAGAAAAGTTTCATTAAATGAAACTTTTTTCGTTTATTTGCGGATAACTATATGAAAGTACATTTAATAAAGAAACAGTCGATTGAAGATTATGTCGTAAAGAATGCAAGAGCTCGAGCATCTTTTGAAATATGGTTATCGATTCTTAAAAGAGCTGACTGGAATGAGCCAAACGAGATTGTGTCGACATTTAATAAGGCTGATATAATAGGAAAAGGAACAAATCGGGTTGTTTTAATATTGGAGGAAACAATTACAGGATGATTTGTAAGTATCATTTTGGAGCAACTAGAGTCCACCTTTTCATTCAGTGGATTGGGACACACACAGAGTATACGAAACTTTGCAATGAAAGTAAACAGTTTGACATTAACAATTATTGATTGAGAAAGAACATTAAAATGGAATCATTAAAATTCACAGTGATAAAGACAATAGAGCAGTATATCGATTATTGTAATATACTTGACGAACTGATTTCTAAAGATGAAATTAAGTTCCAGGATGAAATTGAATTATTGACGTTACTAATTGAAAAGTGGGATAGCGAGAATAATTCATTTAAGGATTCTGATCCAATCGAAATCCTAAAAGCTATCATGGACGAGCACGAGTTAAAGGCTAAAGATTTAGTGACTATTTTAGGATTGACTAAAGGAACAGTTTCTAAGGTTCTAAATTATCAAAAAGGACTTTCTAAGGATACAATCAGAAAGTTATCTGACTATTTTAAAGTTTCACAAGAAGCATTTAACAGGCCATATCGATTGAAGAATGAAGTAAATAGAAGATATCGAAATGCTAGCTTGATGAATACTCGGAAAAATATTACTGAAGTGAGCTAAAACAACTTTGCATAACCTCGGCGATAGAGCATACTGAGCCGCGAAGCTGCGGGCATCAGAGGTTCTTTTTTAACCCCGCCAACCGACCGAAGGGAGCTCAACGGAGTTAAAACTTCGTTTTGACGGAAAATGATTAATATTGTAAAACAAAGTTTTTGGCTACGGAGCAGATTTTGAAGACATTACAAGCAAACCGTACGCTCCAAAGCAGCATACGTTCTGGTGTATTTAAAGAAACTTTTGCCGTCCGTAACTTTTTACCTATCTTTGGCGTTACTAATTTAAGAGATAAGCATGATTGTATCGTTTCGAACAAAGTTGACTGAAAAAATTTGGAATGGTGAACGGGTGAAAAAAATCCCGATTGAAATTCAACAAATCGGACGAAGAAAATTGAGAATGTTGAACAATTCACAAAATTTAGCTGATTTACGGATTCCGCCATCGAATCGACTAGAAAAACTAAAAGGATCGACGGAAAATTTTTACAGTATTCGGATTAACGATCAATGGAGAATTGTTTTTCGTTGGGACAGCAATCATTCACATGACGTAGAGATTATTGATTATCACAAATAAACGACTTGACTATGGACACTTTAACAAACATACATCCAGGAGAAATATTATTGGAGGAATTTCTGAAACCAATGAGGATTTCAGCCTATCGACTATCAAAAGACACTGAGATTCCGCAAACACGAATTTCGATGATCATTAAAGGACAAAGACGGATAACTGCTGACACAGCGCTTCGACTAAGTTCGTATTTCGGGACGACTGCAAAATTTTGGCTAGGACTACAAGACGATTATGACATTGAAGAAGTGAGCAAAGGAAAATCCAATCTTTTCAAGAGAATAAAATCAAAAACACACCAGAACAGCGGTGAATAAAGCAAAGGCAGCACGTGCGTTTTCGCGGATTCGAGGTTTAATTTTAGCACCGCCAAAAACTTCGTTTTGACGGCAAAAGATGTACATTTGTAAAACAAAGTTTTGGCTCTGTGAAGTTTGGAAGGCCTTAAAAAGTAAGCCTTTCGCTAACTAGCAGGAAACGTTAGCAAAAATGCCCACCCAACCTCAACCGTTTAAAGTTCTAATAAAAAACTGCAATTAATTTACCAAATTGGTAACCTTTTTGTATCTTTACCGAATAAATAATTACGGACAATATGAGAGTCATTGCGAAAAAGATACTTAGAGAGTTTTGGGAGAAATATTCTGATTCTGAGAATCAATTAAAAACGTGGTACAAAGAAGCAAGCAAAGCGAAGTGGACTGACCCAAATAACATCAAGAATCAATACCCGACTGCAAGTATTCTTAAAGCAGGACGAGTAGTTTTTAATATATGCGGAAACAAATACCGATTGATAGTGCAAATTAACTATGAAAGACAGTGGGTTTTTATCCGGTTTATAGGAACACACAAAGACTACGACAAGATTGACGCAAATAAAATTTAATTGTTATGGATATAAAAGTGATTAAAACCGAAACAGATTATCAACAAGCATTGGAAAGACTTGAAGAAATCTTTGACGCACCGATTGATTCACCAGAAGGAGATGAAGCAGAAATTTTATCCATTCTGATTGAAAAGTATGAGGATGAAAATTATCCTATTGACGATCCAGATCCTATCGAGGCGATAAAATTTCGTATGGAACAAATGGGAATGAAAAAAAGTGATTTGGCGAAAATCATTGGATATAAAAGTAGAGTTTCTGAGATTCTGAATCGAAAACGGAAATTGACGTTAAGAATGATTCGCCAATTGCATGAAAACCTTAAGATTCCTTACGAATCTTTGATTACGGATTATTAAAGCACTTTTGCTAACACCTGCGAGTGAGCAAAAGGCGCTTGTGGCGGGTTTTAGCGACCGAGGATATTAATTAGCTCCGCCAAATCTTACGATTTGCTCGCAATCTTTTATATTTTTAATGGCGCTCGCGAGCTAAAGGTTGACGGGTTGTTTTTTGAAATGTAAATCGTAAATTTGGCTCAGTGCAGTTTGTGAGGTTTGTAAAAGTAAGCCTTACGCTCTTCAGCAAAAAACATTAGCCCCAATATCGTGAAATCTCTAGTATCGCTTCGCTTTCTGTCGTTGTGTAAAAATGAAAAACTGACATTCAATTCCTTAAGCTTGATCCATGTTACCCGAAATGTGATGATTTCATCACCACGATATATGCATGACTTTCGTTAAGAAACGTAGTAAAATGCTATTTGCAAACCACATTGCAAATTGTTGAAAAAATACTGAATAACCGAAAGCATTGGGATGGAATCTGCTGGTCGGCCTTTCAAATAGATGCAAATCCTTCACATCAGCAGGTAATGCAGAAAACAGTGCTAATTGGTAAAAAAGCACTTACTACAGTACACCACGCAATCTAATTTACTATTTTTCTAGCACATAACTCCAGTACTGAAACGTTCCGTTTGCAAAATTTTGGTAACGGGAAGTCCCGATAGTACCGGCAAAGGTCTTGAATGATTTACGCAAGAATCTTGGAATTTTTGCGTCTATAAGGTGTTCCCTTCTTTCTGAATCTTTATCAAGGCCTGCAACAACATTACTCGAGATATTTTTTTCTGAATGGCGCTTAAATCCTGCTTTATCAATTCGCTTATTAAAGTTTTCGAGTTCGCTTGGGTATATCATATCTGCAAGCAAGAGTTTTCCTCCGGGCCGAAGTACACGATATACTTCATTGAAAAAGGCTTGCATATTCCCATAACATCGCGCCGACTCAACATTAACAATACAGTCAAATGAATTATCTTCATACGGAATCGATTCTGCAATTCCGTGAACAAAGCTTAAATTATCAACGTTGTAATGCTTGTTGCAAAAGCTGATACTGCTTTCTGAGATATCCATGCCAATATAACTTTCGGGCTTATAGTAGCGACTAATATAAGAAGCTCCTCCTCCTCTTCCGGAACCCACTTCAAGAACTTTTTTGCCTTTAAGGTCTGCTTGATTTACAACATGATCATAGAGTTGAATGCAATAACGGTCTGTTTCGTCTTCGTCGTTAAGCTCCAGGCGCGCATCTCCATTCAGGCTTTCAAATCCATAATTCATAAAGTTGGCAGCATTATCTCTGTCATATTTATTCATTTTTCTATGCCACCACTGCCACAAAGGCTTTCTTAAAGGCTTTGGCAATTCCGCAAACTTTTCTACAATCTTCGTCATTTAATGTCTTTTTATTTCCATATATGTCTCAACAGTTTCAAAAATATAACAATTTCTGTTCAAAACAATAGTTTATAAATTTACCTTTATTGTTATTGGTATATGTGTAGCTTATTTGTGATGAATAGAGCTATATTTATTCGATTTAATGAGCAAACGAAACCTCCATGATAAGAGAAACACACAACGCCTTCCCCTACCTTCGGCGGTGCAAAGCTTCGCCTTCGCATAGCTATGGCGGAGCGAGGCACGACCATGAGTATTTATAATATTACGGGTAAATGTTTGAATATTATTCACCGACCTTAGGGAGTTCAAGGAAATTAAAACTTAGTTTTAACCCGTAAAAATTCATATTAAAAAAGCTTTGACTACGTTCAATTTGATAAGATATCATAAGCCTTAAAAACTCGCTAACCGACACGCTGTATGGATTTTCACAAAACTGTTTATTTTATAGAATTAAATCTCTATAGTTCTGGTTTAGCAGTTCTTGTTAAATTGTTTGAGTCATATTTTATGCTAAAAGAATGCAATTAGCTTTATCTATCATTCGGGTATAAATTGCAGCTGCAATATTTTTTATTAATTCAATGCTAAAATAAAAAACCATGAAAAATTCACATTAACGCATCGAAAGGGTATTAATTTTGTATCCATACCAGGTGAAACAAACCATATTCTCAAATCAATTTTGCATAACAAAAATGAGCATCATAAACGATATTAATATAGCAGCTAAACATATTCAAGAAGGAAATCTTGTTGCCTTCCCAACCGAGACCGTATACGGCTTAGGTGCAAATGCACTGAATCCAATGGCAGTTGCCAAAATATTTGAAGCCAAGGAGCGCCCATCGTTCGATCCCTTAATTGTACATATTGGCAACCTGAATCAAATAGAACAGCTTGTTAAAAAAAGCGATGAACGAATATATAAATTGGCAGAAAAATTTTGGCCGGGACCGCTCACCATTGTTTTGCCTAAAAGCGATATAATTCCCGATCTTGTTACATCAGGTTTATCTACAGTTGGAATCCGCATGCCGGGAAACGACATTGCACTCGATCTCATACGCACATCAGATTGCCCGATAGCTGCTCCAAGTGCAAATAAATTCGGACGAATAAGCCCTACTACTGCGCTACATGTAAAGAAACAGCTCCCGGGTGTAGATTACATTCTCGATGGCGGAAAAACCACCGTAGGAATTGAATCTACCATAATCAAGCTAACAGATAAGGGTTTCCAGATCCTTAGAAACGGAATTATTACAAAAGAAGATCTTGAAACCATAATTCCACACGATGCAACCTCAAAAACTGAAAGCCTGTCTGCCCCGGGTATGCTAAAGTCACATTACAGCCCCCGAAAAAAGCTCTTGATTGCAGATGTAAACTCACCTAACACAAACCTGTCAAAGGCCGGTTTAATATCGTTTTCGGGAGAATTGGAAAAAGGGTACGCAAAAGTAATAAGGGTTTCAGAAAAAAAAGACGTGAAAGATTATGCTGTAAATATGTTTGAAGCGATGCACACTTTCGAAGATGATGCTGATATCGAAATAATTATTGCCGAACCTGTTGAGGAAACCGGAATAGGAATTGCTATAATGGACAGATTAAGAAAAGCTGAGTTTAATTGGCGGCAGGATTAGCCGTGTATTATTTAGTTTTTGTAATGCAGGAGAAGCTTTCAAGAGAATCTAAGGAGTAAACTACGGTACGAAGCTTCATGATAAACAAAATATTAAGCTAGCTTTGAATTCAAATTTTAGCACCTCTGGCAAATGAAAAAAGTACTTTTATTATTGGCAAATGGCTTTGAGACTTACGAAGCCAGTGTTTTTATTGATGTAATAGGCTGGAACCTCATTGATGGTGATGGCTCCACCCGGTTGTTTACATGTGGTATACAAAAAGAAGTTAACACCACCTTTAGCCAAAAGGTGGTTGTCGATTACCTAATTGAAGAAGTCGATGTGAATTTGTTTGATGCTTTGGCGATTCCCGGCGGATTTGAAGAATATAACTACTATGAGGATGCTTACAGTGAGCAATTTGTAAGTATAATTCGTAAATTCAATGCGCAAGATAAAACAATAGCTTCAGTATGCGTAGCCGCCCTGCCAATTGGCAAAAGCGGAATATTAAAAAACAGGAATGCCACCACCTATAAAGTAGGAAAAGTCAGGCAGCAAACCCTGAAAAATTATGGTGCAAATGTGATTAATGAACCCATCGTTACTGACCGCAATGTTATTTCTTCATGGAATCCGTCAACAGCCATTGATGTGGCATTTCTATTACTGGAATTGCTTACTTCAAAAAACAATACCCAGCATATAAGGGAGATTATGGGATTTGAGCGTAAAAACACTTAAGCAAGTCAGGATCAACAAAAAACGCCAGGTGATAAATCCCTGGCGCATTATTGTATTTTTATAAAACTACTCTATTTTGAGTTGCTCTTTTATGCCCGGCATCAAAGCGTCTTTATGCAACATTATACTCAGTGACTTGTATTTAAAGAAAGCTGCTGATGCGTAAAAATAGCCACCCTGATCGTTCGATTCTCCCCAGGTATTTTTCACTTTAAAAAAAACCTTGCCTGTTTGATCTTTGTAATAACCGACAATGTGCATTCCGTGATCATCCTGCGTGCGATAATCATCAAAAGCTTTTTGGCGCATTTCCTGGGTAATTTGCTTCTCCGGGATGGGCTCTGAAAAATCATAGAGCCGCTCGTTTCTTTCCGAATCAGTCATTGAAGCCCATTTCTTTTTCTCACTCCCACTTAACTCTGCTATTTCACTAACCGGGACAAGTGCTAATGCATTGCGGTTAGAGAAACCCTTTTCGCTGACATCCGATCCCCATAGAAGTGTATACCCATTATCTAAAGCATAAATGGCTTGATTAAAAAATTCATCAAGCTTCACATTATAAACTTCTCCAAATGCCCAGTTATCTGGCACTTCCATAATAAACTTCGTATAAAAAGGGTGATGCGTAAATGATGAAAGCTCCACATAGTCAGCAGGGATAATATTCACTTCTTCCTGGAAAGATCGCGGGGTATACTCCTCTCCTTTCCAATGGAATTGAGCCGGTTTTTTCCCCAAATAGGTGTCTAAAACATTATCGAAAGCCTTTATCCAGGCGGTACTCAATTTACGATTTTTGTTTTCAATTACAGCATTCACAATGGCATCGAGGACATTATCCATTTCGCCATGCACATGACTTTCAGTACCATAATTAAGCCCCGGATATGCCTGTTCAGGTACAATACCATATAATTTAATCATATCCATAACATCGTTTGATTCTGCACCCGGG
Source organism: Salinivirga sp. (assembly GCF_035268865.1). Taxonomy (GTDB): domain Bacteria; phylum Bacteroidota; class Bacteroidia; order Bacteroidales; family Salinivirgaceae; genus Salinivirga. Next base: position 7,856 of record NZ_DATFKB010000011.1, read on the forward strand.
CCAAAACTTATAGCGCCATGAAAGCGCACATAATCCAGTGCACGCTCGTGGTAATCGTGGCGTACGAGCCACATTTCAGCCAAATCAGCCTCAAAATTTTTCATACGAAGCACTTCGCTTTCAAGAAATGAAATACCACTAAAACTCCAGCAGGTCCCAGACCTGTGCTGGTCCTTTATGGGTGTAGCTGGCAAATCGACTAAGGGTTCTAACTCATATCCACCGACTTTAACAGTCTTCTGCTGTCCATAAGCATTAAAAACAATAAAAAAACCAACTAAAACAGCTACAAAACGCATAATTAAAATTTTCCTGTCATTCGAAACCTGCTATTTCTTGTTTACCAGCGCTTTTAAATCTTTATATCTTTTATCTACATCGTCCACAACTTTTTTCAAGAGGTCATTTACAAATTGGCCGGTAACTTTTTCTGCGTGATTCAGTTCACTCACAAAATTTTTGCGGGCTTCTTTTAATTCTGATAACTGCGCTTTGGGTTTTGTGAGCTCCTGATTTTTATTTACAGACATGTAATGAAGAATATCTTCCTCAAGACGTTGATATTCGTCTTTAATTTTCTTTTTTACTGTTCTTTTGTTTGACATGGTCTTACATTTTTATTTAAAATTATTCGACTACTAATATAAGAAAATAATCTGCCAGATAGCATGTGCCTTCGTACATTCGCAAAGAGGAAGCAAAGCTATTACCACTGGAGATTAATTGTTATAAATTCGATTATTCCTTTTGCAGCTCAAGATCTTCCGGATGCAATTTCTGTTCACTGGCAGCTACAATAGAAGCAATAGTTGAATCCCCGGTAACATTTACCACAGTTCTGAACATATCGAGCGGTCTGTCTACAGCAAAAATTAGTGCAATTCCCGCACTTGGTATACCGATGGATTCGAGCACAATAACCAACATTACGATTCCGGCACTGGGTACTGCAGCCGAACCAATTGACGCTAAAGTAGCTGTAAGAATAATTGTAAGTTGTTGGCCAAGAGTTAAATCATAACCAAAAACGATAGCAATAAAAACGGCTGCTACAGCTTGATACAGACTAGTTCCATCCATATTGATGGTGGCACCAACGGGTAATACGAAACTGCTCACCTCACGGCTAACGCCCAGTTCATTTTCGCATTGCCGCATGGTTACTGGTAGCGTAGCTGCACTAGAGCTTGTGCTAAATGCCAGTAATTGGGCAGGCAAAACACCTTTTAAAAATTGTGCATATTTTAATTTGGTGAACATGGCCAGCAAACCGGGGTATATAAACACGACAAGAAACAACAAACCTGCAATTACCACCAGCGCATACATGCCAAGGCTTTGGAGTAAGCCAATAGAAGAAGCCGGATCATCTCCAGCCAGCTCAACCATCAGGCTGCCCATTAATGCAAAAACCCCGTATGGAGCAAATTTCATAATGAGCCGAACCATGGCAATAATTACTTCATTAACGCCGCTGACAAATTTATGCACAGTTTCTACTTTGTGCCTTTCGAGCAAAACAAGGGCTATTCCAAACAAAATAGCAAAAAATATCACCTGCAGCATATTCACATTGCTCGATGCTGCTCCGATAATGTTGTCTGGCACAATATCTACAATAAATTTCAGGGGCCCCTCTTCGCTGCCATGTGCCAAATTGATTTTCGACGCTGCATCACCACCGTATATTTCCTGAAATTCGGCTTTTTTATCTTCAGGAAAGTCGGAACCGGGTTTTATCAAATTAACCAACCCTAACCCCACAGTAATAGCAATAACAGTAGAAGCCACATAGAGCATTAGTGTTTTGAGCCCCATGCGCGACAATTTGGAAATATTTTGCAAACTACCTATGCCCTGCACCAAAGAAAAGAAGATAAGCGGCACTGCAATAAGCTTAAGCATTCGAATGAAAATGGTTCCCCAGGGTTTTATCCAGTCCAAAGTGAAACCTTTCCAGCCGGCTGCCGACGCAAGAAAGCCATAAGCTATGCCTAAAGCCAAACCACCCAGAATTTGCCAATGTAGCGCTATTTTTCTTCTTTTCATTTTTTTATTGCTAGTTCGAAAATCAGACAACAATGATAGGAAATTACAGGCAATAAAAAAAGCGCCTTCATGCGAAGACGCTTTCTATATCTTAAATTTTTAAGTACTAACATTCACTACAATTTCCATTGCAACTGCTGCAGTCTTCATCATGGTTATGCTGAATGGCTGCCAGCTCTTCGTCTGTAGCTTCTCTTACATTCAGTACATTACCTTTGAAATGCAAATCTCTTCCTGCCATTGGGTGATTAAAGTCCATTTTTACAGCTTCATCGCCAATTTCCAGTACAACACCGTTAATACGATTACCGGCTTTATCCATCATAGGAATCATAGCACCTTCTTTAACGATATCATAATTCACTGCACCATCTACTTCGAATACATTCAAAGGAAGGTCCATAATCATTTCATCTGATTTTGAACCATAAGCTTCCTGACTTTTAAGTTCAAATTCGAAATCATCTCCGGGGTTCATGCCTTCTATGTTTGACTCGAATTTGGGAATCATTAGTCCAGCGCCAAAAATGAATGTCAATGGACGCTCTTCTGTTACTTTTTCAATTGTTTCACCATTGGCAGTCTGGTCTTTGAGTTCGTATGTAAGTTCAACTACCTTGTTCTTTTCAATCATCATAATTGGTTAATCTTTAGATTTTATTTTGCGCAAATAAACAATTAATTACCGATGCTTCAAAATTCTTGCCGTTAATTAATTGCTTGTAATACAATTCTAATCACCCCAAAAAAGATTCCAACTTGTCACATCCTGGCAAAAACTTCGTCATGAAAAAAATGTTATGTGACACCCCGTGTTCGATTATGGACACAAAGCAAAAATCAAGAAATAGATTAAAACACTGAAATACAACAAACTATATTGCTATGGCATATCTATTGACATATTAATAATAACCCAACACCCTTAAACCATGAAAAACCCAATTTTAATCTATTTAACCGCGATTTTATTATCCACTGGACATTTTTTGCAAGCCCAAAAACAGTATTTATCCCAAAAAACTGACATCGAACCACAAATTGATGGCCTATTAAACGATCAGGCCTGGGAAAAAGCCCAGTGGATCAATGAATTTACCCAACGTTCACCCTATGAAGGAAATTCACCTTCACAAAAAACCATTTTCAAAATATTATATGATGATGATTTCATTTACGTTGGCATCAGAGCATTTGATGATGAGCCACAAAAAATTGAACGACAACTGTCAAGACGCGATAACCTGCAGGGAGATTATGCCGGGATAACGTTTGACAGTTATAATGACAAACGCACCGGATTTCAGTTCAGAATAAGTGCAGTTGGAGTAAAGGCAGATGCAGTAATAAGCAATGACGGTTCCAATACAGACAGAAACTGGGATCCGATCTGGTATGGAAAAACAAACATAGACGATAAAGGCTGGACAGCAGAGATGAAAATTCCCCTTACACAATTGCGCTTCAGTAATGAAGAAGAACAAACCTGGGGAGTTCAGCTTACACGCCACATATACAGACTCGAGGAAGAAATACAATGGCAACTAATACCCAAAGAGGCAACAGGCTGGGTCAGTGAATTTGGTCAATTAAAAGGAATAAAAAACATTGAACCCAAAAAAGAGGCCTCATTAACCCCTTATGCAGTAAGTTCATTAGATCAGTTTCAGAAAGAACCAGATAATCCATTCAAAGACAAAGGTTATAAATTGAAACTCAATGGAGGAGTGAACGGAAAATTTGGTATTACCAATAATCTTACGCTGGATATGGCCATTAATCCGGATTTTGGACAGGTGGAGGCCGATCCTTCACAGGTAAACCTAACGGCCTATGAAACCTTCTATAGCGAAAAACGCCCGTTTTTTATCGAAGGGAGCAACATCATGAATTTCAGGCTCATGCCAATGGGTAATTTCATGACAGATAATCTTTTCTATTCCCGTCGAATTGGAGGACGCCCTCATTATTCCCCGGACCTGGCAGATAACGAATACAGTGAATCTCCACAGAACACATCCATACTTGGAGCCTTAAAACTCACCGGTAAAACCAAAGATGGTTGGTCAGTGGGCATTTTGGAATCGGTTACGCAAAAAGAGTTTGCTACAATAGACAATGGCACTGAAGGCCGGCTGGAGAATATCGAACCTCTGACGAATTATTTTCTTTCTCGCGTTGAGCGGGATTTTAACGAAGGAAATACCATGTTGGGTGGAATGTTTACAGCCACCAACCGAAAAATTGATGCAACGCAGCTCGAGTATTTGCACACCGGCGCATACACAGGAGGATTAAATTTTAAGCACTTTTGGCAAGATAAAAAATATGTTTTCGAGGCGCGTAGTACATACTCTCATATTGTGGGATCAGAAGAAGCAATAACCCAAACGCAGGAGTCATCAACCCACTATTTCCAGCGACCTGATGCAAATCATTTACATCTTGACTCCACACGTAACAGCCTTACCGGTTATGGCACAAGCATGATGTTTGCAAAAATGGGTAAAGGAAATATCAAATATGCTTTTTTTCTAAATATGAAATCGCCTGAATTAAACATGAACGATATGGGCTACCAGCGCGAAGCCGATCATATCTCAGAACTATTCTGGATTCAATACCGCATTCTGGAGCCGATAGCTATGTTCCGCTCTTTCTATTTCAACGTAAACCAATGGGAAATACACGACTTTAACGGAACACGTCTTACAACAGGAGGAAATTATGGCGTAGGGATGCAACTCAAAAACTATTGGTACATAAATTTTGGCACCAGTTTTAACCTTGAACATTTGTCAAAAACCGCCTTATTCGGAGGTCCGTATTTAAAACTACCTCATAATATAAACAACTGGGTATCGATTAGTTCTGACAATAGAAAAAAATTCAGGATAAGTTTTGGTGGTTCATCAAACTCAGTCGGTTCAGAAAAAACAGATTATTATAACACATGGATGAACCTGAGATATAAGCCACATGAAATGATAGACCTTTCTTTAAACCCTTCCATTTCATTTAATAATAATAATTTGCAGTATGTATCACAGGAATCTTTCAACAGTGAGCATGTTTACATTATGGGGCACCTTGATCAAACAACATTAAGGATGTCTTTCAGAGCCAATATCAGTCTTACGCCAAATTTATCAATACAATATTGGGGACAACCCTTTATTAGTGCTGGCAAATATGAGGAGTTTAAGCGTATAACAGATCCAAGAGCCAATAAATACAGTGATCGTTTCCATGCATTCAGTAATAACGAAATTAATTACAACAGTAATAATGAAGCATACGCAATAGATCATAACGCAGATGGAACTGTTGATTATAATGTTGACAAACCCGATTTCAACATAATGGACTTCATATCCAACCTGGTAATTCGTTGGGAATATACACCCGGATCAACGGTATACCTTGTGTGGACACAAAACCGAAGCGGAAATGACGGAAAAGGAACGTTTAAATTTAACGATAATACCAGCGACCTTTTTAATATCTCACCTTACAATGTATTTTTGATAAAAGCTACGTATAGATTTAGTTTGAACTAGTTTTGCAATTAAATAGCGGGTGTCTATCATTAGTCATTGGATGAATTGTTATTTTGGTTATTCATCCGATGACTGCGTATGTACGACCTAATCCATGAGTATATAATCTTACTTTTATTGATACAGATTTAAAAAAAGCAGCAAAAACCTGTTCATACAAACAGGCAAAAACCAGACGCTCACATAAAAAAAGTCAATAAATAAAAATAACAGAATACTAAAACATAAAAAAAAGTGCCCCGCTCAAAACAAAAGTCTCACACCTTAACCAGCTTGATTTTTTTATACATTTGCATAGGACACCAATACACAATTTTTATGAAAATAACGGTTTTAAACGACAATATAGCCAGTGGTATATGCAAGGCAGCCCATGGCTTATCGTGGTTTGTAGAGGCAAAAAAAAACATTTTGTTTGATGCCGGACCATCGAAAATTGCTTTTGAAAATGCA
>NZ_DATFKB010000012.1:0-10737 GCF_035268865.1 Salinivirga sp.
CAGGTTCACTGAAGCATAGTTGCCATCGGCTGTTGCTGTGAGTTGCATCAAATCATATTGGCTCGCGCTTAGATTTCCGGCTGTTACACCATCGTCATGAAACCATTGGCGGGTTGTTGTTTGGCCCTCAGCGGGCAATGCATGGCGTATGCGGATTGAATCGCTATCGTAAGCTTTCGAATGCATGAGTTTTTCCTGCGTTTGTACCAGGAAGCCTCCTTCGCGCAACAGGAGAGGGATATCATCTAGCGGGGCATCTATTGTAATGGTCGTGTTGGCATTGTATTTTTCACCGGTTTTATAATCGAACCAGTTCTCTTCCGGAAGTGTTACCATGCGTGAGGTTTGTCCTTCCATGAGCACTGGCGCCACCAGTAAATCTTTACCCCAAAGGTATTGGTCTCCCAGTTCGCTGAGTAACCCGGAGGATGAACCGTAGTAGTTTGACGGGCGGGCCAAAGGTGTGCCTTGCGTGCTGTATTCCCATGCCAGCGTATAGTTGTAAGGTAAAAATTTGTAGCGCATTTCAATTGTTTTGCGCACGCGGTTTTGTGTTTGTGTATCGTAAAATATGGGTTCTGTGGGTACACCTGTTCCATGTGCTCGCATTACAGGTGAGAATGTGCCAAGTTGCAACCAGCGCGTGTATAATTCACCATTTTGCCCGCCACCGGTAAATCCGCCAAGGTCGGAGTGCATGTAGCCGATTCCGCTCATGCTCATGTGCAGCATGATGGGGATTTGGGATTGTAGTCCCTGGAAACTTCTTTGTATATCGCCTGACCATGGGTATGTGCTGTAACGTTGCATACCTGTGTAGCCTGAACGGGTAAGGTTGAATAGTCTTTTCTCAGGATAGTTTTCGGCAGTTTTATCGTGCAACATTTTTGCCCATTGGTTATTAAAAATATTGTGTACATCATTGGCCAAGCCCATTTCGTGAATCATTTCCGCAGGGTGGGTTTCCGGTTCACCAAGGTCGGTCCAAAGGCCTGATGTTCCCATTTCAAAAAGATTTTGGTAATGTGGCCAAAGCCAGTTTCGGGCCGTATCGGAGCTCATGTCGAACAGGGCTGCATCGCCGGCCCAGAATCCATAAAGTACGAATGGATCGCCGCTTTCATTTTTGGCAAAATGTTCTGCTGCCGCAGCGCCATCATAAAGGTCGCTGGTAAGTGTAAAGTAAGGTTCTGTGATCAGGATGGTTTCAATACCCTGGTTCTGAAAGTCTGACATCATACCCTCAGGATCGGGGAAGTTTGTCATATCCCAATTGAAGTCGCCCATATGTGATGTGCCGCCAAACCAATAAAGATCCAGCACAAGGGCATCCATCGGGAAGTTACCGGCCTGCATGTCTGCCACAATTTGTTCGGCTTCATCCTGGGTTTCGTACCCGTACCGGGACTGAATGTACCCCAATCCCCACATTGGAGGCATGGGCGCATGCCCGGTAAGGTCAGCTAAATTATGCGATATATCCTCTAAACTTTCGCTATCAGTAATTAAAAATCGTAATGTGCCGCCTGCAGTCTGATATCCCATGTCGCCCGGAGTATTGGACCCGATATCAATCTGGCCTGGATGGTGATTGTCAAATATCCAGGCAAATTCATCGGTTGATGTCAAAATTGGTATGGATGTGTTCAGATTAGCTGTTTGATTTGAGTAACCATAATGAGCCTGGTTGTAGAGGTCAATGGTATAGCCATTCAGGTTAAATGGCAGTGCACGTGAACCGCCGCCATATATTTTAGCGCTTTCGTTGAACTTAAGGGTCATCAGGCCGCCGTTGCCATTAGTACTTGGGAAAAAGCTTTTGAGTGACGTGAGGGTGTCGTCTTTGATATAGAAAATTTTCAGTGGGTCTTTCTCAATCAATATTTGCCATTCATTCCAGCTAGCTGTAATGGTTTCTGCAGTGGTGTCGGTGCTGAAAGATGCGCTGACAGGCGATGCGGTAAGGGCAAAACTTTCTGATGGAGACTGTCCTGACGGTAGAATTGATGTTTCAAGGCCGCTTTCATAAGCTGTTAATATGATTTGGCCCTTGGCTGTATTGATTTCCATCCCGTTTGCTGTGGTGTTGTAAGACTGATAGCTCCAATCATTCGCTACTTGCAAAGGAATGAATATATCGGAGCCGTCGACGCTTCGACCGGTTACAGAGCCGTCGGCATTGCGAAATACAAAAGCCATGCTCAGTACGGTTTCACTTGAGTCGATGCCGTAAAAACTCCTGATATTAAAAGATATAGAATAAAGATTTTCGTCTATGCTGTCCATCAAAACCGTATCGTTTGGTATACCCCAATCAGATACAACGTGTTTCCAGTCGCTTCCGCTTGTGCTTTGCAGGGTTATTACACCTGTATGGGCATAGACATTTCCTTCGTAGTTCATTAAACCCTGATCGCCTTGCGTGGCATCAAAGTAAACGGTTACAGTAGAATCTACGGTGGCCTCACCGGGTTCCATCCAGGCTACCTGGGCATTTACCAGAGCCGGAATTAATAGTATAACAGATAGTGTGTAGAGTAATTTGTTCATAGTGCAAAAATAACCATTTTGGGGTCGAAAGACAATCTATTAGGTGCAGTATGCAGTTTTTTTTAACGCAAACCTTTGCGGAGCGGTCTCATTTTAGATGAGAAAATTGGCCGTACTGAATTTTTGTAGTGTAACTACAAATTTTCTATGTTTTGGGAACATACAAACCAAATAAAAACAGAAGGGCCTCACTCAAAGCGAGGCCCTCACACAATTATGTTTTATTTTTTTACTGTGCGTCGATAAATTCATTCAGCTCATCAATGGAACTTTCGTATTCAAAGGCGTCATTTACAATATAGTACTCGTTTTTATTTTGGCACTTTGGATATGCGAATTGAGCATATTCTACACGAGTACTTTCATACTCCAACAATTCCATAACCTCTTTGATCTGAGTTGCTGTTAAGCAGTGACTCTTGGTTATTTGTTTGGCCATTGTCATTTTTGAGTCTTCGAAGGTTTTTCCTTCAATAGATTTTTTTGCCTTTTCAAATGCAGTAGCAGACATCATGCAACCACGAGTTGCTTCCCTTTTTTGTACGGGCTGTTCAGTAAAATTTGTTGAAGAACTGCTTGAAGAGCTTGTGGTTGTTGTAGTGCTTGAAACTGTCATTTGAGCATTATTCGTTTTTTTCCGGGGTTTCCCCTCAGTGGTTGTGGTAACGGTTACTGTTCCTGATTCAGTTGTTTCACCACCAGAAACATTCACTGTAGCACCCTGCTCATTCATCTGCGTATTAATTGAGATGTTCACATTTTCGTTTGTTTTTTCAGGTGATGTTGTTGTGGTTGTTTGAACCGTATGGGTTTCGGTTGTACGGTTTTTCTGCGGTGCTGCAGTTGAAGTGCTCACAGTTGTTTTCTGTGGTTTGGTCTCTTTTTTAGCTGCAGATCTTTCGAACTCCATTTCTGAAAAAAATCTGAGTTTGTAAGCACCTTTGCGGTTTTTCTTTATTGTGTAGGTTACTTTTTTCCCGGGTTTGGTCATTAAGTTTTTTTCAATTTCAGGGATTCCTTTTTCCTGAAATACAATTTTTCCCTTGTACCATTCACTTTTTAAATCGTAGAGCGTTACGCGTGTTTGGGCTTCTTTGTTTTGCTTTTCTCCATTAAGATAAATGAAGAAAGCATCGCCATCGTTATTGAAAACTTCAATTGCACGTTGCGCAGATACATTAAAAGATAAGCTAACAAATAGTATAGCTGAAATTAGTGTTAAAAGTCTCATAGTATTCATTTTTTGATTTTTAGTGGGAGGAACTTTCTTTTTGTATGTATGTCAAAAATAGTAGTTATAAATTAATTATACAATAAAAAAAGCGCCTTCTGGCAATGAAGGCGCTTTAACATTGATTAATGTATAAATAAACTATGGTGTTTTAACTATTTTTTCCACAATAGTATGCTCGGTTCCCTGCAATTTTATGAAGTAGAAACCTTGCTGGTATTGTGTAAAATCAATATTTACTGATTTTTGACCTTCAATTCTGATGTTATTCAAAATTTGTCCGGCACCATTTACTATTTGAATGTTTTGGTAATGATCAACATTTTTAATTGATAATATTTGATCGCCTGAGATTGGATTTGGATATATTATTGGTGCTCTGTTTTCAGGGTCCTGTGCTGATAAACTCGTATTTACAGGTCCAAACAAACCTGATTCTACTGGCAATCCAATTTGATATTCTGACCCCTGGGCAACGGGTTTTACTACCACAGAAAGATATTTTTCACCTGCACTTCTGGTTAAAACCAGGTCTTGTTCAGTAGCGCCGGGAATTGGTCTTTTCCCACTTCCTGAAGCATCGTCGCTCACATACCACTGAAATTCTGTTGCACCTTCTGCATCATCATTTAAATCAAAATAATCATAGTGAGCGGTTAAGGTGCTTCCCTGTTCTGTATCGCCAGTGATGTAAACATTTCGAGCTTCCGGGAAATTGGGCCATTCAGGTGTTGTGGTCATGTTTGTGGTTAATAACCTGTACTGGCCGGGTTCGAGTGTAAAAGTTGTGTCTCCGCTAATTTCAGTTCCCCCTTCAAAGAAGCTGTACCAGTTGGCAAATCCACTGAGATTGGGTGTGTAGGTTTGTGTTTCCACATCGAAATTACCGAAAATGATTGTTTTTTCACCATTATGCTCAAGGGTAATTATTTTTACATCGCTACCTACATCCATGTTAAAGTTTGTGGTCTGGTAAAGGTCCGATGAGTTACGTAAATCTATCACCTGACTATAAAAGTTATACAAATGCCTGCGTCCATCTTCCTGTAGGTAATCCCAGCGTATTGGTTTTTCGCAAACGCGGCAATCGTAATCTATGCTGTAATCGTAACCCATTTCGCCAAATTGCCAGATCATTTTAGGGCCTGGTACGGTAAGGAAAAACAGGGTTGATAGTTCTGCCCGGCGGAGGGCTATTTCTTCCTGTGTGATATCGTATACAGCTGTGCCATTACCATAAGTGATGTTTTTGTACATCATGCGCTCTTCGTCATGGCTTTCCATATAACCCACAAGATGTGGCTCGTTCCATGAACGGTTTTTGTATGAAATACCGGAAAAATCAGAATTTGCATTGTAGCCCATTGAGGCTTCGAGGTATGTATAGTTCATGTTACCCCACAGCAGCATGCCGTATTCAGCAAGTACTTTCTCTTCGGAGTTTTCTGTAAGGTGCTCGAGTATTACATAAGCTCCTGGAGCTGCATTCCAGATGGTGTCGGCAATATCTTTTAAAATGTCAATTCTGCTCTGATCATAACTCCATCCTTCACCGGGTGTGTTGGTAAAACCTTTGGTGAAATCGAAACGGAAACCATCGAATTTATATTCATCGAGCCAATAGGTATTTACTCTGTTAACAAAATCTTTTGTTTGCGGGCTTTCATGGTCGAAGTCAAATCCCCAGGAGTAAGTTGGGTTGGGCGATGTTTCATTGTACCATGGGTTTTCAGGGGTAGGTTGTCCGTAATCACCTGCTGAAGGATCGAAATACAGCTGTACGAACGGAGACTGACCATAAGAGTGGTTCAGCACCATGTCCAGAATAACAGCAATACCATTTTGGTGACATACATCAATGAATTCTTTAAGATCGTTTTTAGTACCGTAGTATTTATCTGGTGCAAAGTAGAATGATGGGTTGTAGCCCCAGCTGCTGTTACCTTCAAATTCGCTAACCGGCATCAACTCTATGGCATTTACCCCAAGGTTTTTAAGGTAATTGATTGTATCAATAAGTGTTTGATAGTCGTGAGCAGCTACAAAATCGCGGACAAGCAGCTCATAAATCACAAGGTCCTCGTTGGCTGGTCTGGTAAAGTTCTCAACTTGCCAGTTGTATGGTGTTTGAGCTGTCTTGAAAGTTGAAACTATACCTTCTGCCTGGTCTGTGGGGTAAGGCATCAGGTTTGGATAGGTCGACTCTGATATGTAGGAGTCGTTCCATGGATCGAGAATTTTGTCTGTGTAAGGATCGGCAATAGTTATTTCACCATCAACAATATACTGAAATGCATACTCTTCGCCTGCTGTCAGATTATCAAGCGTAATCCAGTAACGGTTTTCATCGGGTGTTCTGTACATTTGATTTTCCGGAAGGAGCTGCCAATCGGCAAATGAACCATTTACAAAAACAAAATCTTTGAAAGGTGCATATAGTACTAGGGTTACCGTATTGTCGTCGATGTAGTTGATACCATCTTTAAGATCTGCAGATGGTAATGCTGCAGTTGGTGTGCTTTCGCGCACTACTATTTCAAGCGTGTCGGCATAGGTTGAATCTGGTGCAGTTACATTTAAGACCAGTTCATTTATTCCGGAAAGCGTAGCTTCAAAGGAATAAGTGATATTGGTACTATTTGCTGTTTCAACTACAGAACCATTCACTGATAATTCCATTGATTCCGCTGCCAGGGATACGGCATCTACATCAATAATATCGCCGGGTGAATAAATCTGCGATGTACTGGGGGCGTTCCATGTAATATTGTAAGGATCACTGTAAACGTTGGCAAAAATATCTCCTCCATCGGCTGCACGAGCTACTATACTGCCATCTTCGTTTCTGAAAACAAAGGCCATCTGCAAAATTGTTTCATCTTGTGGAACGCCATAATAATCTATAATCGATGGATTAATGCTTAGTTCCCATTCATCGCCTGAAATATTGGTTAGTTGTGTTCCTGGTGTGTTTTCGCCCCATTCTGTAACCACATACTTCCAATCTGAGGCAGAAGTACTCTCTGAGGTAATTACACCGGTGTGGGCATAAATATCTCCGCTGTACCCTGCCAGAGCTGCATTACCCTGGTCGGCATTAAATGTAATGGTAACTGACTGGTCGGGTGTTGGGTATGCAGGTGATGTAACTATAACCTGTGCATTGGAATATAGCAGGGTCGTTATGAAGAGGGTTAAAAATGATATTTTTCTAATAATTTGTTGCATTGTAATTAATCTTTAATTGAAATTTTTTCAGCTCATTTGAAAATATGCAACCCGATAGCGTTAACTATCGGACTGCATAGGATCGGGCCACTTAAATGTTATGAAAAAATCAAGCTATGGTTGATTATTTTTTGAATTCGATAATTTTGACACTCTTTGCTTTTAATGTAAACGTAGATTTGTCTGAAACCGTTTCACCACTCATTACATTTTTACCATTACCATAACGATCCAGCACTTCTTTAAAACGCGCTCCATCTATTGTACGGCTTTCTTCGGGGTGGTTGTTCAGAATTACCATTACAGCTTCGTTGTTCGTGTGGCGGAAATAAATATAGGTGTTATTTTCAGGAACAAAATGCGTCAATTCACCTTCGGCAACTGCGTTTGATTGCATACGCCATTTGGCGAGTTTACGAACGAAATTAAAACCTTCGTTTTCTTTATCTGTGCGTCCCTGTTCAGTGAATGCATTGCGTTTATCTGATTCCCAACCACCCGGGAAGTCTTTTCGTATGTTTCCGTGTCCGGTATGTTCCAGGCCGGTCATCAGTATTTCGTCTCCGTAATACATCATGGGAATACCACGCATCGTGAGCAAAATTCCAATGCCCATTTTGAACTTATTGATATCTTCGCCTACAGATGAATAAAACCTGTCCAGGTCGTGATTGTCCAGGAAGATTACATTTTTATGGGCATCGTTGTAAAGGAAATCGCGGGCCAATACGTAATAAATTTGTGCAAGACCTGTGGTCCAGCCATCTTCCTGGTTCAGCCCGGTTTTAATGGCATAGTACAACGGGAAATCTGTATTGGTTGGAATATGCGAATTGTAGTCTTTTGCTACCGGGCTGTTTTGTTGGAAAAAGGCGGTTAGAGCGACTTTTTGCAGCCAGGTTTCGCCTAAAATAGTAAAATCCGGGTATTCTTCTGTTATTCGCTTTGCAAGTCTTGTTACAAAATCTATTTCTGCATAAGGCTGGGTATCCATTCGCATACCATCAATGCCTGAGAACTCAATCCACCAAAGCATATTTTGAATTAGGTAATTGGCTAAAAATGGATTGTTTTGGTTGAGATCGGGCATGGTTTCTACGAACCAGCCTGTGCTGAAACGGTTACGGTCGTATTTTGATGCATGCGGATCAGCGATGACTGAACCACGGTAGTTTGTCTGGAATTTTTTGTGGTTATTAATCCAGTCGTCTGTGGGCAGATCTTTCATCCACCAGTGGTTAATGCCGCAGTGATTCACCACCACATCCATCACGACCTTCATATCTTTTTTATGACTGGTTTCAACCAAATTTTTATATAGCTCATTGGAACCTAATCTTGGGTCGGTTTTGTAAAAATCGGTGATGGCATATCCATGGTAGGAGTAGTCTTTCATATTGTTTTCAAAGAACGGGTTGACCCAAATTGCAGTCATTCCCAAATCTTTGATATAATCCAGATTGTTCATAATTCCCTTTAAATCGCCACCATGGCGGCCATTGGGGTTACTCCTGTCTGCTTTTTCGAGCATAGAATCCACATCGTCGTTGCCAGGGTTGCCATTTGCAAACCGATCAGGCATAACGAGGTAAATCAAATCTGCTGCACTGAAACCCCGGTTCTGTGTTGTTTTTTCCCGGAGTTCATATTCATATTTGGCAACAGTTTTCCCATTTTCATTGAATTTAATTGAAAATTTCCCTGCCTTTGCCGATTTACTAATATTTAAATCAATAAACAGGTAATTGGAATTCTCTACCTTGTGCACTGCTTCAATGCTTACTTCTTTCGCTGCAATTTCAGGTTCGGTTTTAGCAATATCCGCTCCATAAACCAACAATTGAAGTTGGTTGTGTTCCATCCCGACCCACCAGTTTGGCGGCTCTACACGGCTAAGCCTGTTATTTTGCGCATTCATGCTCATCATTAGCATTATCGTTACTATAGTTAAAAAATACTTCATTGGTTTGGTGTGTTTGTTTGGTCAACGCAGCGGTGTTAGTTACACTGCTACGTTGATTGTGGTTACAAAAGTTTTCACCCTCCGTTTAAGGCGGGTTATTATTTTAAACCGATAAAGTAATCCCAGGGTTCAAGTTTAATGGATGATTTTCCATCGAATTCTTTCCCTGTGAAGGCATCTTTAAAGCTCTGCGCTGGTTTAAAATTTTTGAATTTTACCTCTGCGGCAGTGTCTGATAAATTAAATATTGCCAGTACTTTATTGTCTTCTTTTTCACGTGTGAAAGCAAAAATCTGTTTGCTGTGATTTGTTTTCAGGACATTGATTTTTCCACCATAGCGGCCATTCCACAATGCCGGGTTATCTTCTTTAAGCGTGTTGAGTTTTTTGTAAAGTGCTCCCATTTCGTGTTCTTTCCATTCTATGGTATCTTTTTTAAAGAAAGCGAGCCGCTTGTTTAGGCCTGCTTCCTGACCACTGTAAATGAGTGGGAAGGTGGGGGCAGCATAAGTGAAAACAGCAAAAGTTTTATAACTGTTAGGCATGCGTTCAAATACAGTTCCGTTCCATGAGTTTTCATCATGATTTGTGGTAAATGCCATGCGGTAAACACTATCAGCAAAACGGGTTGGTTCTTTTTTGAAGTATTTGCGTAAGTGCGACGCATTTTGTTTGCCTTTGGCGATTTCATTCATGATATGGTGAAGTTCCCAGGCATAGTTTGCATCGAATGCCATTTTGTGCAGTTCTGGTTTTTCTGCCTCTGCAAGCATAAATACTGGCTTAACCTGTTCCATTTCTGTTCTGGCACTTTCCCAAAAATCGTTTGGAACCATGCTGGCTACGTCGCAACGATATCCGTCTACATCAAACTCTTTAACCCAATATACAAGCGCATCGGTCATGGCCTGGCGCATTTCCTGGTTTTCGTAGTTCAGGTCTGCTACATCGGTCCAGTCCTCAACGGGAGCAACAACATTGCCAGTCGAATCTTTTGTATACCATTCCGGGTGCTTTTTTATCCAGGGGTGATCCCAGGCTGTATGGTTGGCAACCCAGTCCAGAATAATCATCATGTCGTTGTCGTGCACTGTTTTAACGAGTTTCTTGAAATCGTTTTTTGTGCCAAATTCCGGATTTACATCTTTATAATCTTTTACTGCGTAGTAGCTACCCAAAGGTCCTTTTTTGTTTTTTTCGCCAATGGGGTAGATGGGCATTATCCACAATATATCTACGCCAAGTTCTTTAAGACGTGGAACGTGCTGCATGAAGGCTTCGATTGTACCTTCAGGAGTGTATTGTCTGATATTAACTTCATAAATGGTTGAGGCTTTGCTGGCTTCTACCGGGTCGGCTTTTGCTGCCTGTGCTGCAACCTGATTTTTTTTGGCCTGGTTGCATCCTCCGAAAAGGAATGATAATGTAATCATCGACATAATGAATATTGACTTCATATTTGAAAAATTTATATTTATTGTTTCACATTTGTAACTACTTCATAACTGTAAGGCGGTATATTTAAATGAATTTCACCTTTTTCCTTTTTATACTCTGATTCCCTTAGTGTATAGTAATCTGTTTGTTTTTTTGAGAAAGGATCATCAAATTTAATGCTGACTAACTCTTTACTGTCATTCAGGGCCACAATAACTACTTCATCGAAGTACCTGCGTTGATAAACCAATTGGTTATTTTCGAGGTGTAAAACTTTAAAATCGCCGAAAATAAGTGGCAGTGCTTTTTGTCTGAAATTGAGTAGCCC
>NZ_DATFKB010000013.1:0-37317 GCF_035268865.1 Salinivirga sp.
TCCAAAAGCCAAATGTCTTATTCTCTTTAGGGTCATTAGTCTTAAGAAAAGCTGACAGTTTAAGTCTTAAACTAGGTAAAATATAAAGCAAAGCCGTTTCTGCTGTTGTAAAATGGTACAAATATTTATTTAAATCTGTTAATTGAATATGCATAGCTTTTAATTCTTTTTAGTAACAGTTGCAACCTATAATAGCTTAGAACTGTTTATCTCCGCAACCATTGCACTTATCCAACTACCGTTCGGTGGATAAGTGCAGGTTTTTGTTGCGGTTATCTGTTTTTTGTAATCGATTATTAAAACGAATTACGCAACCTATCAAATATAACAAAGGTTGTTTGGGAATCCTATTTTTTGCGTCAAAAAATAAGAGAGCCGGATAGAAATGCTTGTTGCGCCGGGAGTTTCGGCCATTAATAGCGTAACAAATGAATGTGAAGGTGATGCATGCGCCCCGGCCGGAGTTCATGTGTTTTATGTGCCAAAAAAATGCCCGGAGGTTTCATTTTTAATAAGCACCTCCGGGCGTTTTTTAAAATATATAACTCGTTTTGGTTTAGGGCATAAACAGGTAACTTTATGGCGGGTCTAAACGCCAAACTTACATTTCTCCGCCCATATCTTCGCCGCCACCCTGGCGATTGCCATTACGGCTTTTGTAATTATTAATTCGCCAGGTTACATTAAGCATTACAATTGGTGTTTTGTGCCGGTATATACGATGATTATAGAGATCTGATGTTTCGGTGGTGGATTCGTACTTGCTGGTGCCGAATACATCTCTTACCTGAAGTGTGAGCTGCAGCTTTTTACTTAAAAACGATTGCCTTACAGCAGCATCTACATCGAAAAAGCCTTCTTCCTCCTCCTGTGGCTCGATTTCGGGCCCATGATATGCCGGATTAATTTGCAGCCGGGTATTTTCCCATAGCGTGAAGGTATTATTCCAACGCACATTATAAGTAAAGCTATGTTCGTCATATTCAATACCATTGAACTCTCCTTTTACACGGTAATCGTAAAAATCAGCTGTAATATCGGCATCCCACCATTTAATAAGCTTCAGGTTCAGCATTATTTCCGTTCCGAGCGAATAGTCAGTACCAACATTATCGAATGTTTGCAGCATTACATCGCTGGAGCCTTCCCATACAGAGCGTACACGTTCAATATTATTTTGTGTTGTGCGGTAAAAAAGCTCTGCGGTAAGGGCATTGCCGCCAAAATCCATCTGGTAACCTATTTCATAGGCATTAATGTATTCGGGTTTCAAATCGGGATTTCCCCTGCGCACATTGTAAGCATCTTCCCAGGTAATAAAGGGCTCCAGAAACCATCCCCGCGGTCTGTCGATGCGTCGGCTGTAGCTGGCCATAAACTGGTTTGTTTTATTGAGCTTATAAGAAAAGTGCAGGGTGGGGAAATAATCCCAACGGTCTATGCTATAGTTCTCACCGCCATCGTTCAGGTTAATATCACGATAAGTATATTCTGCACGGAAACCCAACTGGTATCCGAAGTTATTCAGTTCACCTTTGGCCAAACCGTACATGGCATGTATATTTCTGGCGTAGGTTACATCGTTGCTGTACTGTGATTGAAATACGTATTCAGAAGTGGTCGTATCATAATAAAACACCTCATTTGTTTCTTTGGAATCGCGATAACGGCCCTGTAATCCTGCTTCAATTTTAAATGCATCGGTAAAAGGTTGCATATAGTTTGCCCTGTAGCGAAAACCAGAAGCCGGACCAAACTCCCCTGATTTCTGGCTGTTTGTAATTTCGCCAAAAGCATCACGTAAAGTATTTACAGTTTCATCGTCGCCATCGCGCTCATACAGCATAAAATTCACATCGAATTTATGCTTTGGCCCTGAAAACTGATGAATGTAATCGAAATTCACTGAATAGAAGTTGCCTCCTCTTTCGCCATCTTCCACACTTCTGTAACGCAAACGGTCGGGCTCTGCTGAGTTCCACTCCTCAAAATCAGTTTCAGTCAGCCAGGTTGATTTACGCCCACCATAGCGACCACTTAAGCTAAAGGTGTTGCTTTCATTAGGAAACCATTCTATACCGGCTCTTCCGCTATAACGCTCGCGCCCCCGCTCGCGGTCTCCATCGGAGTTAAGATAAAAGGTAGTATCAGGGTTGCTTAAAAAGCGGGTTTCTTCTTCCATACTTCCGGGGTAACGGCGATTGTTATAGTCACCGGCTACAAAAAAGTTAAAATGCTGTGTCCGCAAATTCAATAATAAATCGGCTCCGTATTTTTCGTCCAAACCAGCATTAAGGTGTGCTATACCGTTGACTCCTTCCAGCGAGCGTTTCTTGGTGATGATATTAATAATTCCCGCTGTACCTTCAGGATCATATTTGGCTGATGGATTCGTAATTATTTCAATATCCTGAATCATGCTTGCAGGTATTTGTTCAAGAGCTTCGGTTGCATCCAGAACTGTAGGACGCCCATCGATGAGTACGGTAAAATTACTATTTCCGCGTAGTGAAACATTACCTTCTATGTCGACCTGCACTGCAGGGGCATTTTGCAACACATCGACAGCTGTACCCGAAACACTGGTATATTGCTGTGAAACGTGCAGCACCTTTTTGTCTATTTTATAATCGATGGAGTGTTTATTGGCCCTAACGGTAACCTCAGCGATATTTTCTGCTGCAGGATTAATTTTTATAATGCCAACATCAACATTACGAACAGCTTTCGGAATGTTAATGTCTTTTCTGGTTTTGGTATAACCAATAAAATTGACTTGCAGCATAAAACGCCCTGTCTTTTTGGTTTCTATTAAAAACTCCCCATCGGAGTTGGTAACCGACCCGGTAACTAAAGCGCTATCTGTTATATTTAGCAATTTCACTGTAGCATATTCCAAAGGCTCATTATTGGAAGCATCAATTACTTTTCCTGTAACTTTATGTATTCGTGAAGGTGCCGGACCGGTTTGTCCGGTAATGGTTTCCATTGTGAGCAATGTAATCAATAGATAAAGAAATATACGTAACTTCATATTTAATAATTTATATATTCAAAGGTTTGTTAAAGAATTTTGTTTAAATTTTATACAAATATCAATTCCAAATCTGTAGAAAAATTGTAGCAAGGCTAATCGAACGTTTTTTCTTCAATCGAGAATACATGCCGGCCATTTGTCCGCTGATAGGAGATTTTGAGTTTACTTATTTGACAAATTTGTTTGACAATTGCCAGGCCTAAACCCAGTGATTTAGAGTTTTTTCCTTTTGTGAAGCGATTAAAAATAGTTGCGGCATCAAATTCGAGTTCAGGGCCTTCGTTTGATATTGTAAAAGCAGAACTGGTTGTTTCAATGTAAATTACACTATCCGAATTGGCATACGAAACGGCATTTTTCAACAAATTGCGTATCAATATATCCAGTAACCCGGTATCTATTTTAAATGCATGGTCAGCACTAAGAGCGGTCTTAATTTCAATATAACGATTTGCCGCAAAATCTGAAATACTTTGAATGTGTTGTTCAAGTATAGGTTTTGTATAAACTTTTTTTACATCAGTAAACTCTTCATTACCTATTTTGGTAATTAAATTGAGCAAACTTCCCAGGCGTGAAAGCTGCATTACTTCATCGTAAATGATTTTAATTTTTTCGGCCTGTTGCTGACTCAGGGTTTCATCTGATAAAAGATGCTCCGCTTTATTTTGCATGATCGTCAGCGGTGTTTGCAACTCATGCGACATATTTTCGGTATAGCTTTTCAATTGTTCATAATCATTCACAATACGCTTTTGCATAGCCTCAAAAAGTTGCTGTAAATGGTAAAATTCCGTTGTACTTGTGGTTCTTTGTCTGAAAGCTTGTTTCCTGGTTAAATTAAATGAGGCCATTTGCCGCAAAATATATTTAAAGGGGGCAAACAGGTACCCCGAGAGCAGGTAGTTGATCAGGATTATTACAAGTGCCAGTACAATAAAAACAGGTAATATAATTTCATAAACATCATCTTTAAAACGGTACAATTCAGTAGCCGACTTAATCACTTCTATACGATAATGCTGATCTTTCACTGTAACATAATTGATACGTTTTCTATGAACCTCTTTGCGTCCGGTTTCATGGTGCAGAAGCACTGTATCTTTATATACAGGTTTAAATGCTTTTGGAATTGTTGCCACAGGTTTTACGGTTGCATAGTCTTTTTTATTGACCCGTTCAGGTCTTCGTTCAATTAAAATTTTCACCCAGTGCTCACGTTGCTTAAGCCTTTCTTCAAGTATATTATCCATGTGCTTGGTGGCTTCACTATGCAAAATAATGGCCGTCACCAGAAATGATAACAGCGTGAATAAAAGATAGAATATACCGACTTTTGTTAATATGCTGTATTTACGCTTTCTCATTATTCATTTGTTTCATATTTATACCCCATTCCATAGACGGACCTGAGTTGGTTCTTTCCTCCTGCCTCAGTTATTTTTCTTCTCAGGTTTTTGATATGATTATATACAAAATCAAAATTATCAGCCTGGTCGGCATGATCGCCCCATAAATATTCTGCTATGCTTTCCTTCGTAAGCAGCCGATTTTTGTTTTGCACAAAATATAGCAACATATCGTATTCTTTGCGCGTCAGGCTTAACAATTGACCCTTACATTTAACTGTTGCAGCATTTAAGTCAATTTCAAGGCTACCGGTCTTAATGAAGTGATCGTTTGTATTCATCTTTCTCCTTAAAATCGTACGTATCCGGGCATTGAGTTCAGCCATATGAAAAGGCTTTGTAAGATAATCGTCGGCGCCAAGGTTCAGTCCCTGCAGTTTGTATTCGAGTGCATGAGTTGCTGTTAAAATTATTACAGCCATTTCGGGTCTGTATTTCTTCACAACTTCCAACAAATCCATCCCGGTCCCGTCTGGCAATCCCAAATCAAGAATAACCATATCGTACTCATACATAACAATTTTCTCATTGGCATCGGAAAATGTAAATACCTGCTCTACAGAAAACTTTTGGTCTTTGAGGTATTCTGCAATATCATTGCTTAATTGCTGGTTATCTTCTACGATTAATATTTTCATACCAGTTGCAATGTATTTTAAGATTTTGTAGAAAAATGGTAGTTCTCAAAATTTCAAGAAAACACCCGCACCCTCTTCTTACGATCTACACTGGTTTAGATGGTGCTTCATTGGTATTTTGATCAGAAAAAGAAACTTCATTCTTGGGTATCGGGATTTTAATACCTGCCTCATCAAGAGCCTCTTTAATGGCCTCAAGCTGTTCCCAATAAATAGGCCACCACTCCTCTGGAGCAACCCAGCACCTTGCAGCAACCTTCATGTCATACTCCCTGAAATCATCAAGCCAAACATCTGGTTCGGGGTCTTTTAAAATGCGGGGATGCTTTTTCATGGCATCGACCACAACCCTTCTTATTTGCGTCATATCCTCATCATAAGAAAACTTTAAAGTAATATCCACACGCCTTTTATCCTGCATGGTACGGTTGTCGATATCGGAATTAGCCATTGTACCATTGGGAATGGTTATTATACGGTTATCGAATGTAGTGAGCCTTGTATACAGGATGTCGATATCGCTTACAATCCCAAGCTTACCATTGACAAATATTAAATCGTCAACCTTAAATGGCTTAAAAATGAGGATGAGCACTCCTCCGGCAAAGTTGGCCAGACTGCCCTGCAGCGCCAGGCCAATAGCCAAACCTGCAGCACCAATTATGGCCACAAAAGATGATGTTTTGATGCCCAGGGTAGTACCAACACTTACAATCAGAATGGCATATAGCATAAAACGCACCAGACTCTGAATGAAAGTCGCAAGCGAAGGTTCAATATTATATTTTCGAAACGACTTTCTCAACAAACGTGAAATCAGGCGAATAAATATTGCGCCTAAAACAAGCACAACGATAGATATGAGTATATCAGGGCCTATTTCAAATAATACATCGAGTAATTTATCTTTTATTTTCGTTAATGTTTCTTCTGTAAACATAAGTACCTGGTTTTACAATTTTCTATATTCTTTTTTTGTTTGCCTCTAAAGTATTTAATTGCGAATGTGAAGCTAACAAATTATCGCGTAATTTCTTTATTTTCGTTATTTGGCACCCACCGAATAGTTACTTCCCTACGTCCCCATTTAAGTGCGTCTTTGACCGATGTACCCATATAAATATCAATTTTACGTTTCCATCGACGGTTCATTTTATCCATTACCAGGTAGGTGCCGGGTAATCCGTCTATTATTACAGGGGTACGATATGTCAATCCGGAATCGATTAAATCGCGCGAAACGGCAATTACCTTCATTCCGGGTTTTAATGTATCTCCCCATGCGGCTTCTGCCGGATGGCCAAGTGTCTGACCAGGCAAAGAGTTATAAGCAGTGGCTGTCACCTTCATGGTCTGATGGGTTTGCTCAGGCTCCTGCTTGCCATCACACTGTAAGAAAGAAACAATTGATACCAGAATAATAAATAAAGTTGAATGTCTTCTCACAGAAATACCAGGCTTATTTTGAATGAAAAGTCTCATTGATTTAATTTATAAAATCAATTTACAAATAATTGTAATATCCACTTCATTTGATGCTGTTAGTGTGCTGGTACCTGCGCCCAACCCATAGTCAAGACGCTTAACAGTGAATTTACCTCTTAAAGTTTGATCTTCATATGTAAAAATTATGGTAATATCTCCTGTTTCCCCGGTCATGGTAAGCTCTCCATTGGCAATATACTGATCATCCTGCCTTTGAATAGATTGCACTTTTATGCATATTTCAGGGTATTTTGCTGCGTTAAAGAAATCCTCACCACGTAAGTGCTCATCGCGTTTTTTAATGTCAGTATCAATTGTGGCAGCGTCAACACATACATCAAATACAGCGTTGGTCATATTATCGGGATTAAATTTTACTTTGCCATGCATACCATTAAATGTACCTTCAACTGTATTTATCTTGAAATTACCGATTTCAAAAATCACTTTTGATTTCTCCGCGTCGATTTGCTGAGCCTGTGCCAGGCTAGAGAAAAGCAGGAAAAGAAAAACCGTCAAAAATGGAGTGCGCATCATGAGAAAAATTTGATTATCGCCGTTTAACGGCAAATTAAATATCATTGTTTATAACAACTCCAGGCTCATTAAGTTGGTAAAACGCTGAATCAACCTGTTAAGATGGGAGTAATAAAAAAGCCTGCGCTTTATGCAACGCAGGCTTCTGATGTATTTTAATCAAAACTTAAAGGTGTATAACCTCCTGTTTTGTGCAATGGGGCACCCAAACTGCAGAATGCACTAGTATGGAAAGCTCTATTTTTACTTACAATCTTTAATTTTACTTTTTTTGCTACAGGTCAAAAAAAGTAAATAAAAAACCCCGCCGCTTACAGAAAAATGCTAAAAACCTGGTCATTATGGCTAAAGTTTACGAACTCACACCGATTTTTTTTTTAAAATCGGTGCTCAAACAGCGCAAACTTTGACGCCATAATAACAAGGTGTTCTTAACGCATTTTTCTTCATGCGGCTAGCTGGCAAACTTTTCACTGCTTATCAACGACAAGACCCAAGCCGGGTTGGCCAGACCAAATTACTCGTAAACTATTGAGGGCTAAAGCCATTGGCGGTCCGGTGCAGGAATGAATGTTCTACTCGAATTAATCCATTGAATAAAGCGGGGTAAACAGCCTGTTCCGATAGAATCGGAAGCGAAACCCTCATGATCCGATAAACGAATAACCGTAATTTGGTCTTGATTTACGTCAATTGTTCGACAGGTATTGATCCTTTTGATCAAAGAAAATGATAAGAGAAATCATTCATCACGGATGCCTGGTTTTATGCATCATAGTTTAACTCTATTGAGCGAAATGGGACGGGTCACCCAAAACATCAAATCAAAACCCACAACACACTGATAATCAACAGTCCATTTTTAGGACGTCGATGTAGTGCACAAAACAGGAATCAACCTGTTAAGATGAGAGTAATAAAAAAAAAGCCTGCGCTTTATGCAACGCAGGCTTCTGATGTATTTTAATCAAAACTTAAATGTGTATAACCTCATCGTATGCTGCAGCGGCAGCTTCCATAACAGCCTCTGACATAGTTGGGTGCGGGTGCACAGATTTAATAATTTCATGACCTGTGGTTTCAAGTTTTTTGGCTACCACAAGCTCAGCAATCATTTCTGTTACATTCTGGCCTATCATATGTCCACCCAGTAATTCACCGTATTTCTTATCAAAGACAAGTTTAACGAAACCATCTTTATGGCCGGCTGCACTGGCTTTACCCGATGCAGTAAATGGAAATTTACCTACACGTACTTCATAACCAGCTTCTTTTGCTTGTTTTTCTGTCATACCAACTGAAGCAACTTCAGGCATGGTGTAAGTGTTGCCAGGCAAGTTACCGTAATCAATGGGTTGCGGATTCTCTCCCGCAATTTTTTCTACTGCACAAATACCTTCTGCTGAAGCCACGTGAGCAAGGGCGGGTCCATGCACAATATCACCAATGGCATATACACCTTCTATGTTTGTACGATAAAACTCATCAACCTTCACTTTTCCGTTCTCAAGTTCAACTCCCATCTCTTCTATACCAATACCTTCAAGGTTTGGAGCAATTCCTACGGCTGACAATACGATATCTGCTTCATGTTGCTCTTCACCTTTTTTGGTTTTAATGGTCACTTTGCATTTTTTACCTGAAGTATCAACTTTCTCAACAGAAGAGTTGGTCATAACTTTCATGCCGGCTTTTTTAAATGAACGGGCCATTTGTTTTGAGACCTCTTCATCTTCGTTGGGTAAAACATTGGGCAGAAACTCTACAAGTGTAACCTTGGTTCCTAAAGTGGCATAGAAATAGGCAAACTCTGCGCCTATAGCCCCTGAGCCAACTACTACCATGCTTTCTGGTTGTTTTTCCAATGTCATGGCTTTACGGTACCCAATAATTTTTTCACCATCTTGTTTGAGGTTAGGCAATTCTTTTGATCGGGCACCTGTTGCCAACATTATGTTTTTAGCTTCGTATACTTCTTTCTTGCCTTTATCGCCGGCAACTTCTACCTTACCCTTATCTACAATTTTACCAAATCCGTTGAGTACGTCAATTTTATTTTTCTTAAACAAAAACTCAATTCCTTTACTCATACCATTGGCCACTTCACGACTACGGCCAATCATAGCCTCAAAATCGGGTTTAATATCTCCGTCGATTTTCACACCGTAATTTGCAGCATTTTTCGTATAATCAAATACCTGTGCTGACTTTAGCAATGATTTTGTAGGAATACACCCCCAGTTAAGACATACTCCGCCTAATTCTGCTTTTTCTACTACGGCTGTTTTCATTCCCAATTGCGATGCCCGGATGGCTGCCACATAACCTCCCGGTCCACTTCCTATAACTATTAAATCGTAACTCATGATGTTTATGTTTTCTAATGTTGATTATGATTGATTCAAATTTTGTTCTACTGTTTGCACAGATCTTTTTAAGCCGGCTCTATGCATAATCCAAGCTATTAGTCGCGCCATTAAAAACAGGAACAATAAGGAAAAAATTATAGTAGCTCCCGATGGAATATCCACACTAAATGAAACGACTAACCCGGCAAAAATACCTACGAAAGAGAGAACAACCGAAAATAACATAATGTTTTTATAATTATGGGTAAACATATTCACAATTGCCTGGGGTACCGTCAATAATGATATTACAAGAATAATTCCGGCTACCTTAATGCTAAAAACAATTGTTAGTGCAACTAAAGCAGAGGTAAATAAGGTCAATGCATGCACAGGCACATTGTGGGTTCGGGCATATTCCGGATCAAAAGCTATATACATAATAGCTTTGTGGAAAAAGATAAAATAAACAGCCACAACCAGGGCTAAACCAGCCAGCAACCAAACATCCAGTCCGCTAACTGTTAAAATACTACCAAACAGATATGTCATGAGATTGGGTGTATAGCCCGGGGTGAGATAAATAAAAACGATACCCAGCGCCATACCGGCCGACCACCACAAACCAATGAGGCTATCGTGCCGCATAAAACGTCTTTGGGCAAACATATCTATACCTAAAGCAGAGAGCACCGCAAATGCAGCTGCCCCCAAAACAGGATTAAATCCAAAATAGTAGGCTATACCAATTCCGCCAAAAGAAGCATGGGTAATACCCCCGCTTAAAAAAACCATTCGCCTTGATACTATGTACGTACCAATGATACCCGCAGCTATACTGGCAAAAGCCGCCGCAAGAATAGTATTTGTAAAAAAATCGTATTGTAGAAGTTCTGTGATGTTCATTGATGATCGTGTTTTGCGTGTCCCATAGATCCTTTATGCTCAGCAAGCACAGTATGTGGCACATTGCCATGTGTCACAAGTTGTATAGGACAATTATAGGTTTGCAACTGTTCAGGTGTAATTACATTACTTTTATGATAATGTAGCATTCGGTTTACACATGCAATTGTTTTTATATAAGATGATATCATGCCCAAATCATGCGATACCATTAGTATGGCCATATGCTCATTGAGTTTCCTGAGCAATTCGTAAATTTCGCCTTCCGAGGCATAGTCGACATAAGTATCAGGTTCATCAAGGATTAAAAGCGATGGCGACGACACTATTGCCCTGGCCAAAAGTGCTTTCTGCGTTTCGCCTCCCGAAAGGCTCCCGATATGTTTATCGGCTAAATGTTCCATACCAACCCAGCCAAGAGCATCACAGGCCTTTTGCCGATCCTTTTTATTGTATCGGCCTACCAGTTTCTTACGATACATTAAACCACTCAAAACCACATCGCAAACTTTAATCGGGAAACGCTTATCTACATTTGTGTACTGTGGCAAATACCCAATCTCCAGGTGTTTCTTATGATGTACCACTTTCCCTGATACGGGCTTAATGAGTCCCAGCATTGTTTTCACCATTGTGGTTTTTCCTCCGCCATTGGGCCCAATAACTCCAATAAAATCATTCTGATGCACTGTGAAATTCACCTGGTTAAGTACTTCTTTCCCATCATAAGCTACACGTACATCTTTTAACTCAATTAGTGGTTCTGTCATTATTTATTCAAATTATTAGTATTCATTAGTTTTTTCAAGGGCATTGGCTATTTTTTGTGCCATTTGTTTCATATTCTCAATCCAATTATATGCCAGCGGATCAATAACCACAACATCGGCATCAAGTTCGTTGGCCAATGCTTCAGCTTTTGCCACCGGGAACTGCCTTTGTATAAAAACATCCTGTAATCCAAGTGCTTTAGATTTTTTGATCATTTCTGTCATGTAGCGCCCACTTGGTTCTTTCCCTTCACGTTCCAGTGGCAATTGCTTTAACTGGTAATCGCGGGCAAAATAACTCAATGCAGGATGATAAACCATAAACGTACGTTGTTCATAGCCCTCAAACATTTGTTGTATTTCTTTATCAAGTTCTGTCACTTTTAAAATTAGCTTTTCAGCATTCTGACTAAAATACGCAGCGCTATCAGGCATTAAATCTGACAAATACGTTTTAATGTTCTCGAGTTGCACAGTTACTTCAGCTGGAGAGGTCCAAATGTGTGGATCAATTACTGCGTGCTGCTGATCGTGATTATGGTCATGCCCATGATGATGATCGGCCTTAATAAAATTGACTCCCTTAGATTGATCATATACTTTCATGTCAGCGTTTGCAGATTTAATTTTATCCATCCAGGCTTTTTCAAATCCAATCTGCCCTATTCGAATATAGGCTTTTGCCTCTGCAAGATCTTTTAATTGACCGGGAGATGGCTCATAAACTGCAGGACTTGCACCGGGAGGCAGTAAAACTTTAACCTTAAAAACATCTCCTGCAATTTGCTCAACCATAAACTGTTGCGGTTTAATACTTACAAAAAGCATATTCCCTGCCTGAGATGATGTTTGATTATTACCGCAGCCTGAAAAAATTAAAGCAACCAAAATCAATAAACCGGATATTCTCATCATTTTCATTTTTTAATCTCAATTATTTTCCTGTTCCTTTTGTTAAACCTAAGTAAAACGCCTTTTTACTGCCATTAAACCGCTCAGCTTAGGTTAAACAAAATTAATATAAACTTATGTTCATTATTCACTTATTTGCAATAAATATAATTATATGAACATAAATTACTATTTGCCAACAACCTACAACCAAACTAATTTACCCTGAAAGCGGGAGTTTTATTGTAAATATAGATCCTTCATTGGGTTCGCTTTTCACCGCTATACTTCCATAATTCAACTTCATAAAATCTTTTACCAGAATTAGGCCCAGACCTGTGCCTTTTTCAGCAGCTGTTCCAGGAGAAGAAGGTGTGTTGCTTCCGGTAAATAACATGTCCTTTTGTTTTTGTGTCATTCCGACTCCACTGTCACTTATGTTAAGGAGAAAGTTGTGTTTATCCTGAGTTGATGTAATTTCAATACCCGAATTTTCATGGCTATACTTGATAGCGTTAGTCAGCAGGTTACGAATGATTGTGTTCATCATTTCCAGATCGCAAACGACATAACTGGGAGTAGGTATTTTATTGTGAATTTCAATTTGCTTATTGGCAGCCATAATTTTCACCAATTCAATGGAATCTTCAACGATTTCGAATATATCGTTATGCACCAAAACGGGGGAAATAGTGCCAGTTTGAATCCTTGACCACTCTAAAAGATTCTGCAACAAATTATTGGCTTGATTGGCAGTTGTATTAATAGAATGCAGGTAATCAATTGCTTTTTGGTGAGAGGTATCGCCGGGGGACTCTATGGCAAGTTCAGACAAACCGATTATAGAGCTGAATGGGTTTTTTAAATCATGGGCTAGAATTGAGAAAAGCCGGTCTTTGGTTGCATTCAGCTCTCTAAACTCCTGCTCAGACTTTTCAAGCGCTTCTCTGTTTTTTTTATTCTCTGTTATATCTGAGACCACTGCAATTATAGCTGTAACTGAACCTTTTGTGTCTTTAATGGTGGTCATACTCACATCGCCCCAAAGTATTTCTTTATTCTTACGCACAAAGCGCATCTCCATTCTATATCGGTCTTTTATACCTTTCAAAAGCGTATAAAATTCAGGTCTGTAAGTATCCAAATCGTCAGTCGCTAACAATGACCTCACATTCATTTCTTCGAGGGTTTCTTTCTCGTAACCGGTCATTTGAGCCCAACCATTATTTACTCGTATATAATCGCCACCTGGATTTAAAATACCGATTCCGATACCTGCATTTTGAAATATGGCCTCCAATTGCTGCTCGCTACGCTGCACCTGCTCTATTATCCGCTGATAATCTGTAATATCTCGAATAATGACAGAACAATATCTTTTTGAAGATCCACCAAAGCGTAATGGAGAAATTAAAAAATCAATGCTGCGTCCACCTAGAAATACTTTTTTTCTCCTACTTTGCCCCTTTTTACATATTTTATTTAATTCTTTTTTCAAAGAGAAATCATAGGGAACGAATAAATTCTCAAAATCGTCCAGTTCAGGGGATCTATCTGGAAAAAACTCATGCATTAACTCCCCTTCTGCCATATAGATTTTTTCAAGAATCGATTCAATAACTAATATCCCGGTTTTTGGTAAATTTTTTATAATACTAATCAGTACGTCCTCACTGGTTATGGATTGAGATTCCAATTTCACCAAATTAGTAATATCCTCCTGAATACTGATAAACCCGGCAATTTCTCCTTCAATATTTCTGAGAGGCTTTATAATTGAGTGTATCCAATAAAAGCTACCATCTTTTCGCTTATTTTTGAACCGGCTTTCGAACTCTTCTCCTCGCTCAATAGTCTCCCAAAGACGCGTATAAAAGTCCTCCGGCTGATCTCCACTTTTAAACAAATTAGGGTTACCGCCTATCATCTCTTTCAAATCATATCCGGAAAGTTTCAACAAACTTTGATTGGCATAAACAATTTCACCCTGTAAATCTGTAATCAAAACCGGATGTGGGTTTGTTTCCAATTGGTTGTATAACAAATCCACATCACCTAACTTATCGTAAATTTTTGCCAGATGCTGGGTTAGCACAAGATTATATTGAAGGCTTTTGTTGGTCATATTCAAATACTAATATAAGGGGAAAAACACGCAATATGAAAATTAGTTTGAATCAACCACTAATAATTCAAATAGCAGCAATCAAAAAATATGTCTCTACGACGATCAGATTTATGGCAAATTACTATAATTTTCCAGCAATAGAGGTAATGAGACTAAAGTCAAAGGTTAGACCGAAATAAGGCGTTAGCTCCCATTGGCTAACTGTAGGAATAGAGGATCCTTGAGGTACGCGATCGCCCTCATTAAAGCCACTTTTGAGCGACCGAAACTCTGCAACATTCAATCCGGCATTGATGTGTATCACATCAAACAGCTTTATATTCGGTCCGATATAGAAATTTTTAAACAAATTTTTCCCTCCGAAACCCAGAAAGAAACCTACGTCTGATGTAAATTTAGCATCATCTGCG
Organism: Salinivirga sp.; assembly: GCF_035268865.1. Taxonomy (GTDB): domain Bacteria; phylum Bacteroidota; class Bacteroidia; order Bacteroidales; family Salinivirgaceae; genus Salinivirga. Next base: position 14,560 of record NZ_DATFKB010000013.1, read on the forward strand.
CTAAGGTCAAAAAGTTTAAAAGTAGCCCCTGTAACAAAGTCAAACTCATAATCACCGGCGTTCTCATTGGTTATTACATAACTGTCCGGATTATCGGAGCTCTCCGGTTTTAAACTATAGAGCGGGCTCCGGTAATTTCGTATACCGATACCCTGAACAAGGCGAATGGTCTTTTCTTTATTTGTTAAATCGTGGATGCGTTTTTTGAGCGCTTTAATTTCTTTCTTTGAGTATTTTAGCTCCTGCTTTGTTAGCAACAAATCTTTTTCCGTCTCGCGCAAATAATCTTTGAGGGTATCGAGTTGCACACTGGCACTTTGCCTTTTATCGCGAATGAGTCTTATCTCTTCGTTTTTATCCTGTATGGCATCTTTTCTGTCAGAAATACTTTCAGCAAGCAATTCAATTTCGCGCTCTTTTCCAGACAGTTGGCTGTTCTTAGCTGCCAATTGCCCCTCTAATTTTACCAAATCGATTTTTGATTCCTGTATGGCTTTTTGGTAAATCAATTCTTTTTCTGCGTAGAGTTGCTCCTTTTCTTTGATCTTTTGAATTTGCCTGTCGAGCATCACACTCTGTGAGTCGACCTTATTTTGCAAATTTTGTATTTGATCACTCAACTCCCTGTTAAGTGGCCTCAATAGTTCGTTCTTTTTCTTCAGTTTCGCTACCACATGCTCTAAACTATCATATTCAAGCTCCAGGTGTACAATACTATCGGCATATAGGTTCCGCTCTGCCCTTATTGAATCAGCTTCGAGCCTCAAAATATTTATTTCACTATGAATTTGATGGAGTGAATCTTTCAGGCGAAAATTCTGTTCATTTACATTGGCTATTGAATCTTTGAGCAAATGCATATCAGCAGCTGTATCTGCCTTTTCTACCGGGGTTTTCTGCTCTTTTATTAATTGAGTTGTATCTTTTATTTCAAGGGAATCGCTTTCTACAGCGTGGGTTTCCATTAAACTGTCATTCGGCTTCACAATAGAGTCGTATTGAGCCGAATCTATTAAAGAATCAACTTTTACAGAATCGGGAGCCGTTTGACTTATAGCTGATAATGTTATTGCGAAAACAGATAGTAAAAGAAAAATACCCTTAACCATTGTGATATATTTTTACGATGATTGAAAACCAATCACCGCAAAACAAAAACTATGCAACTCGATAAAAGTTGTCTTATTTATTCATGTATTTTTTCAATAATGTAAACAGATCGTTAGGATCTATTGGTTTGGCAATATAATCGTCGCAACCGGCGTCAAGGCAATGCTGCTTCTCATCTTCCATTGCATATGCAGTCTGCGCAATTATAGGCAATTCGGGCTTCGATGCCTTTATTTTCCTGGTGGCATCCAGCCCACTCATGACAGGCATCTTCACGTCCATTAATATCAGATCAATATCTTCGTGTTCGGCTGCTGCATCAACTGTTGCCTGACCATCAGCTGTTATGACCAGCTCCACACCGGTATCTTCTAATAGCTCCTCAAAGAATATTAAATTAACTTCTTCATCTTCAGCCAATAAAATCTTCCGACCTTTCCAGTCGATATCTTGCCAGGGTAGTTGTTCCATCTTTTTAAAATTTTACCTAAAGTTAAGGCCTTTGGCTTACAGAACAAAAAAAATATTCAAAAAAAAGGCTTAAATATAATTAACATATAATTAACGATTCTATAATCTCCAGGACAGAGCCAACAGCTTTTTTTGTAAAAAAGAAATATTTATGCGTAGGATAACCATAAAAACCAGATTATATGCCACTGCGATTGGCATCTTCATAATACTTTTTGCCATTGGTCTAATTGCTAATTATTATATCCATAATGCCTTATCGAACTTCGACTCAATGGCACTTATTAAAGATATTAATTATGGCGAGTTACAGTTACGCAAACTGGAAAAAGATTTCATCAACCTGGAAACAAAAAAAGCATCTTTTTACAAAAACCAGCATAGTAGCTACCAGGATAAATTTGCTTACTTAATTGAAGATGTACAACATACTATAGGTGCCCTAAAGAAAGAGCACATAATAAAATCTAACAAATTACACATTGAGCTCTCAAATACAGAAGATAAATTCAGCTCATATCATAAAAAGTTCGAATCGCTGGTTGAAATTATTCTTAGCAAGGGCTTTAAAGATTATGGACTTATTGGTCAAATGCGAAATAAGATACATGCTGTAGAAGACCTTACGAATCAATACCCCGGGCATCCGGAATTTAAAATCTCAATGTTGATGCTACGTAGAAATGAAAAGGATTACCTATTACGCAAGGATCTAAAATACAAGGATAAATTCAAAGCAAACCTTGAAAAATTCAAAACACAAATAAATCAGGCTAACATAAGTAGGAAAGAACAATTCACTCAATTATTGAATGATTACTATAGCCTTTTCCAAAAAGTTATTGAGCTTGATATAAAAATTGGCCTTACTGAAAAAAAGGGGCTTATTCATGCATTAAACACTACTAGTGGGAATATTGAAAAGAGCATTTCATCTATTCAGAAAACCATAAGCCAGGAAGCACGTAAAGAAGTCAATCAGGCCATTAAAACTTTGTTTATTGTAAGCATCTTACTTACAGTACTTATTATTTCTATTTTACTAGGAGTAACACGTCGTATTTTAAATAGTATAAAAAGACTCAGAAATTTCATACTGAGACTGGGCAATGGCGATCTACCCAAGAACCTTGTGGTAAAAAAAGATGACGAAATTGGGGATATGATACACTCGATAAACTCACTGCTAGAAAACCTGCGAAACACCCGGCAGTTTGCATTGCAGGTAGGCAAGGGAAATTTAAAAGAAGATATAAATGTATTTGGCAATAAGGGAGACCTTGGTGGCTCATTGGTCGAAATGCGTGCACAACTCTTAACCCTTGCAGAAGAGCGGGCGCGTAATGAAGAAGAAGCCCGTCGCAGGAACTGGATCAATGAAGGGGTGGCCAGATTTAGTGATATTATGCGCAGTCATGAAACCGATATGAAGCAAATGGCTTACAGGGTGCTAAGTGAACTAATATCATATATCGATGCTAACCAGGGGGCCTTTTTCATTTTACGTAATGAAGATAAAAAAACCTCATACCTTGAAAAGATAGCTGCTGTAGCCTATGGGCGCGATAAGATTGCAGGTGAAAAAGAAGAAATTGGTAAATCTATTGTTGGAAGAGCAGTATTTGAAAAACAGTCTATTCTGATGACCAAAATACCAGAGGATTATATCAAAATAACTTCCGGCCTTGGTTTTGCAACTCCACGAAACCTATTTATTGCACCCATCATAAAAGATGATGACGCACTAGGAGCTATAGAATTGGCCACATTTAATGAAATACCGGAATACATACAGGATTTTATAGCTCGGGTTTGCAATAATCTGGGCACTACCATCTCTGCGTTTAAAACTAATGAGAGAACACAAAAGCTATTGCATCAAGCCCAGGAGCAAGCTGATGAAATTGCTTCACAAGAAGAAGAATTACGTCAGAACATGGAAGAAATGCAGGCGACACAAGAAGAGGCCAACCGAAGAGAGGAATCACTCCGGCAAGAACTCGCAGCCTATTATAAAAGTTGCCCTACCATTGAAACAGATTTACAGGGCAACATAACTAAAACTAACGAGCTGGCGCAAACCATGCTCCAAACAACCGAAGCTTATTTGAAGGATCAAATGCTAACCAGCTTTGTACCCGAGGAGAACGACAAAAACAAAGTCAATAATATGCTCAAATCAACGCTGAACAGTTTGCAAAGTGAAACATATGCAGTATTGCACCTTCACGGTAAAAATCATCCTGTTTACATGACATGTGCTGCTGTAAAATCTGATGACGCCTTACAAAAAGTAGTTGTTTTACTGCACAAAGCCTGTAGTCAGGAATTATCAGATTATAAAAATCCGGAGGATCATGCTTTTAACCCAACAAATATGCAATCCTATAATTAATCTGCAATAAGATTTGTATTCCACATAAGCCGGAATTCTACCAAAATGTGTGCTTTCATTACCACTCTTTTTTAAAAGTTTGTAGCTTTGATCAAATTTCTTACATGCTCAGGTGTTCAAAAGAAAAATACTGGTCTGTTTTACTGATTCCTGTAATCATCATCATTGCCGATTTTGATCTACGCGCCCAAATTGACAAAGATTCCGTCAAAACTCAATCAAGTATTAAAACCTGGCAATTACTGGCCGTTGAAGGAGCAATCTATACCGGGAGCATGCTCGCCCTGAATGAAGCCTGGTACAAAGATTATCCACGATCATCATTTCACTGGTTTAATGACAACGATGAATGGCTGCAGGTCGACAAGGTAGGACATGCTTATGCAGGATATCAAATAGCCTGTCAAAATGCATATTTGCTCAGAAAAACAGGGCTCAGCAGAAAAAAAGCTTTGCTATTAAGTTCAGGTATGGCCTTCGCAGCCATGTCGAGCATTGAGCTTTTCGATGGTTACTCTGCCGAATGGGGCGCCTCTTCGGGCGATATAATTGCCAACTCTGCCGGGGTAGTACTTTTTGGAGTTCAGGAATTATTATGGGAATCTCAAATTATAAGAATGAAATATGGGTACCGCGCTTCACCCTATGCCTCAAAAAGGCCCGAAATACTTGGCGAAAACATGGCCCTCAGGCTTATTAAAGATTACAATGCACAATCTTATTGGTTAAGCTTCAGTATCAACAAAGTCACCGGACTCGAAAAAATACCTCCCTGGGTAGCATTTGCCGTTGGTTACAGTGCAGGTGGCATGGTTGGAGGCAAAGAAAACACTGAACCATTCCAAAACATTACCCGTTACAGGCAATTTTTATTATCGCCAGACATCGATTGGCAAAGCATCCCTACCAATAAAAAGTACCTTAAAATTCTATTTCGCATACTCAATACAGTTAAAATCCCCTTGCCTGCATTAAGCTTTCAAAAAGGCGGCATAAAATTATACGGATGGCAATAAATTATGCCTATTTTCCAATAGGAATAACAATATTGTAACTTACTCCTTCGCCTGGACCAGATTCAATTTCGTAAGTAGCATTCATAGACTTTAGTCGGCCGAGGATGTTACTAACGCCCCTGCCCGATAATTCGTGTTCCGAAAGATTTGGTTCAAAGCCCACGCCATCATCTTCATAATGGATGTTTATATCGCTCTTGGAGTGTATTAGTTTTAAATTAATTGATGATGCATTTGCATGTTTGAGTGTATTATTCAACAACTCATTAATTACCCTAAAAGTATTGATCTCAATTTGCTCCTCAAATCTTTTTTCATTGAGTGTTGAAGAGAGTTCAATCCGGTAAAAGTCTCTCAGCGCATCGAGTCTTTTTTGAATGGCCTTTTCAAGCCCACCTTTAAATAAAGAAATTGGACTCAAATCCTCTGATAATGACCGCACAGTGCCAACAGCATCTGAAACAAGATCTTCAAATTGTCCGGCCAAATAATCAAAATGCCCTTCGCTTTTGGCTTTGAGCGTATTAAGATATAGTTTCATAGAAGAAAGCACGGGACCTAGCTCATCATGCAAGTTCGCAGCGATCCGCTTTCGCTCAGTCTCCTCTGCCTTAATAATGGAATTAAATAACTGTTGCTCGAATTTTTTCCGGTACGAAATATCGCGTATAATAATCAAATAAGTATCACTAAAACCAAGTTTAATTTTCCTGCTTCCAACTTCTACAGGGCTTAGTGACCCATCAGAAGAAAAAACCTGGAACTCTGTAAGTTTTATTTCCTCTCCAGATGCAGCTTCAAGCCAATGAGAAAATTTTTCATCTTTGCTCCCTATAATCAATGTATCGATACTTACGCCTGTTAATTCATGTGCTTTATATCCGTAGTTTTTTATGAATGTATTGTTAACCTCATAAATAACGAACTCACTGGATGCCAAAACAATACCATCTGTACTACTATGAAAAATCGATCGGAATTTAAATTCACTCTCCTCAATGGTTCTGTTTACCTTTCTAATTTCAGTATAATCTGTAAGGTGAGCCATATAAACACCTTTTTCCCTCATAGGCACCACCTTAAGCCTAAAATATTTGTCCTTATTAATGCCTGCAGGCCAACTTTCATATGGGTCCCCGTGACTTTCAGGTAGAGGTATCGAATCCAACTCAAGCCCCAGCTGTGTAAATAATAATTGTGGTGAAAGCTCCTCCTCCATATAACCGACCATATAGAGCATCTGCTTATTGATATAAAGAAACTTCTCCAAAGAAAAAACAACCACTCCATCGGTTATGGTTGAGAGAATGGCATTGGTCTGATCCTGGTGCTGTTTGATTTCATCGAGTAACTTTTCATAATCCTCATTTTGCCTTTGATATTTGAGGTTTAAATGCCGTATAATACGATTCTGGTTTTCGAGTCGCTCTTTGCTAATCTTTTCGTCGGATATATCCCGCAAAATCACCTGAATATACTCTTCATTATTTACAGCAATTTTATTGAGGCTGACATCGGCATAAAATCGTGTACCATCGCCTCTGATATGTTGCCACTCAAAACGCACGGCCTCTCCATCTAAAGTACTATTTATTAATCCGATTGCTTTCTCATCCGAAGGTGAACCATCGGGTTGGTATTTAGGTGACAAAATAAAAGGTTCTTTCCCTAAAATTTCTTCCCTTGCCCGGCCAAATATTTGCTCTGCCATGCGGTTGCAGTCAATAAAAACATATTTTTTCATAGTCAGCATAGCAAAACCTGCAGTCTCCTTTAAGAGCTGGTACTTTATAGCATCGTGCTTAAGCGACTCTAACTGCCTTCGCAGTTGCTTTAATTCATTATCCAAAACTTTTTCCTCTATAATCCGTTAAAATAAGACGAAATTTAACCAAAATATAACTCAAACCATGTAAACAATTCATAATAATTAAATCTTATGAATTGCAAGGTATAAACTAACAAAACCGAACCAATCCATTATTTCTCCTAATTTTTTCTATTTTAGCATCCAAAAATAAATACTATGCAGACGATTATTGATTTGTTTGAAAATAGTGTAGAAAAATATGCTGACAACCCATTTATGTGGGAAAAACGGCAAGGAAAATACGAGCCTACATCGTACAAACAAACATTAGCTCAGGTAGAAGTTTTGGCCAACGGGCTTTTATCCATTGGAGTTAAACCCAATGACCATATTGCTCTCCTAAGTGAAGGCCGAAACCATTGGATAGTAAGCGAATTGGGTATTCTTTATACCGGAGCTGTTAATATTCCCCTTTCCATAAAACTGGAAGCCAATGAAGTACTATTCAGAATCAATCATTCAGCATCTCGCTTTTTGGTTGTTTCAAATCAACAATCGGTCAAAATAGATAAAATCAAAAAAGATTTTTCGCATATTGAAAAAATCATTTATCTGGATGAAAAAAATCTCAATACACCCGAAGCCATTTCGCTTGATGAACTTATAAAATCAGGCAAAAAATTCAAAGAAGCGCACAGTAATGAGCTACAAAAAAGAAAAAAAGAGATAAAAGGAGATCATTGGGCAAACATTACTTACACCTCGGGAACAACTTCTGATCCTAAGGGTATTATCCTGACTCACAGAAATTATACAGCAAATGTTGACCAGGCTTATAGTTTAATGGATATACCCGAGAGCTATAAAACCCTGTTAATTTTACCGCTTGACCACTGCTTTGCGCATGTAGCGGGCATTTACAGCTTCATGGGGAAAGGGGCATCACTAGCAATGGTTGAGTCTGGCAAGAACCCGTTGCAAACCCTGAAGAACATCCCGGTCAATATTAAAGAGATAAAACCTGATCTTCTGCTGAGCGTTCCGGCTCTTGCTAAAAATTTCAAAAAGAATATTGATGCAGGTATAAAAGCAAAAGGCAAAACCATGTGGAACTTATATCAGTTTGCTTTAAAAAATGCCTATAGCTACAACAAAGAAGGTTTCAATAAAGGAGCAAATGGATCGGCATGGCGCAAGCCGCTTGTGAACCTTTTCGATAAAATTTTATTCGAAAAGGTACGGGCGTTTTTTGGCGGTCAGCTGAAATTCTTTATTGGAGGCGGGGCCCTTCTTGACATTGAGTTACAGCGATACTTCTACGCCATTGGAATCCCCATGATGCAGGGATACGGTTTGTCCGAAGCAACCCCAATTATCAGCTCGAATGCACTTCATAAGCACAAATTGGGTAGTAGTGGTTTTTTAGTCAATAACCTTGAGCTAAAAATTTGCGACGATGAAGGCAGGGAAGTACCGCAAGGTGAAAAGGGCGAAATAGTAGTAAAAGGTGAAAATGTGATGTATGGTTACTGGAAAAACGATAATGCAACCACGGATACTATAAGAAATGGCTGGCTGCACACCGGAGACATGGGATATATCGATAAAGATAATTTCCTGTATGTACTGGGCAGATTCAAAAGTTTGCTAATTAGTAATGATGGTGAAAAATACAGTCCCGAAGCAATAGAGGAAGCTCTAACTGAAAAAACAACCTACATTGACCAGGTTGTGCTTCACAACAATCAGGATCCATATACAATTGGACTGATCTATCCGAATTACGAAGCCATTAAAAGCGCATTACGCAATGACAACCTTTCAATAAACCATGAAGAAGGGAAAAAACAAGCCCTGCAACTAATCCAGTCTGAAATTAACCACTTTAGAAAAGGTGGACGTTTCGAAGGTGAGTTCCCTGAAAGATGGCTTCCATCTGCCATAGCCGTACTTGAAGAAGGTTTCAATGAGCAAAATAAGATGATGAACAGCACAATGAAAATTGTACGAGGTAAAGTAACCGAGTTTTATCGCGAACGGATTGATTACCTTTACAATAAAAACGGGAAAGATATCACAAATGAAATTAATATGAAGGCACTGGAAAAAATCAGCCAGAATTAATGAATAGATTTAAATATACAAAGCGCTAGCAAGATGTTAGCGCTTTTTTTATGCCTCATCGAAAAATTCATTTTTAAAATTGACGAGGTATAGTTTATTCTGAGCCCTGGTAAAAGCGGTATATAACCACCTCAAATAATCTACACCCAACATATCTTCTGTAAAATAACCGGGATCGACAAAAACAGTATCCCACTGGCCTCCCTGCGATTTATGGCAAGTAAAAGCATAGGCATATTTCACCTGTAATGCATTATAATAAGGATCTTCACGTATAGCTTCGAATCTTTTCTTTTTTGATTTAATTTGCGAATATTCACCTTCTATTGAGTAAAACAGATCTTTATTTTGCTGTCCGTTTAAATTAGGGGCTTCACTAATCAATGCATCCAGTATGATTTTGACGTCAATTTCAGTATCTGTATAATCTTCGGGCATAATGGTTACATCGGCAAAACGAAAACCATACTTTTCCTCATACTTTTTTATTGCTATGATTTTGATAAAATCGCCATTGGCAATAAAATCAGTATTATCAAAATCGCGGGCCCAATAGTAATTATTTTTTACTACCATAAGCCTGTCATCAGGTGTAAGCTCACTTTCATACCATAAAACCTGATTTCGTATTCCCTGATTGTACATATTTGCCTGTTTATTTGACCGGGTTACAACAGCTACATTATGTAACCCTTTCTTTTGATAAGCGTCTTGCAAAACCTCGACAAAATCATTTCCCGAAAGCCGATCAATATCAGGCAATCCCTCAACCTTAAAACGGGGCACTTCATATTTTCGCTCGGCCAATTGTGTTCTTATTCGAGTCGAATTAAGTAAAATTCCGGACTCCCTGGTTTGCCTGATCACTTCACGCAGAGTACAAACACGTACATCTTTACCAAATTCACTAATTACGGTTTCGCGCAAGGCCGGGCTAAGTGTTAATCCAACTGGTGGAAGCTGTGCTACATCTCCTACAAGAATAAGTTGACAAGCCTCACCAGAATAAACATATCGGAGCAAATCAGCCAAAAGATTACCAGACCCAAACATATTTTCCGGATTAGTTTGGTCTCCTATCATACTGGCCTCATCGACAATAAAAATGGTATGCTTATGCAAATTGCGATCTACCGAAAAAGGTGAATTAAATTCTTTACCTGATTGTTGCCTGTAAATTTTTTTATGAATAGTCGAGGCCTGTTTTTTAGCATAAAAAGAAAAAACCTTGGCAGCACGACCAGTAGGTGCAAGCAATACCGAACGCTTCTTATATTTATCCAAAACGCGCACCAATGCGCCAATCAGAGAAGTTTTACCTGTTCCGGCATACCCCCTTATCATCAACACACGTTCCCGGAGGTCATTCTTATCATAATCAACTAAAAATGTAGAGGTTACACCGGAAGCCTGTAGCTGATCATTGGTTGGCTCAAAACCTAGTTCTTTGATTATAAGGGAAGAAAGTTGACGTTCAATCATTATGGATAAGTTTGTATATTGCCGAATAAAAGAAATAAATGAGCTGCAAAAATGGTGAATTTAAAATAATTTATAAATTTGCAGACAAGATTAAAGTAAAATCAATAAACAAATTTTAGTCCAATGAGAAAGGTCCTGCAATTTGCATTAGCTATCGCAGCCATAGTGCTGGCTTACTTACTATATGACAGCATCATGAAGCCGATCCGCTTCGAGAAAGAGCGGACAAAACGTTATGAAGCGGTTATCGAAAACCTGAAAGATATTAGAAAAGCTCAGGTAGCTTACAAAGACGTTTACAACAGATATACTGCTGGTTTTGACACATTAGTAGATTTTGTAAAACATGATTCACTTCCGCTGGTAAAAGCGATTGGAAATATACCTGAAGAGTATATCGATTCGCTTAAAAGTCGTTCAAAAGCTGAAAAACTTGCACTTAAGCAAGGTATAATCAGTCGTGACACCATCAAAATCAGTGTTAAGGATTCATTGTTTGGTAAAAACTATAATGTCGATAAACTGCCAATTATCCCTTACACTGAAGACAAAAAGTTTGAGTTGGCTACAGGAGAAGTAACTGCATCTGGATTACCTGTAAAAGTATTTGAAGCAAAAGCTCCAAGTGAGGTAATACTGCATGGAATGAACAAGCGCCTTATTGCAGCCTATAACGATGGTAAAGATTATAAAGGCCTCAAAGTAGGTTCACTCTCTGAGGCAAATAACAATGCTGGTAACTGGGAGTAGCGCCAATGAATTATACCGTTTCGACGATCGAGAAAATCGACGAAAGATTCGACTTTAATAATACGTCAAAATATATAAAATCCATTCAGCTCAGCCTGAATGGATTTTCTTATATTGCTACTAACCCTGACGAAAGTACCCATCTTGCCCTGCGACATTATGATTTCGGCACGGAGATACCTATAAAACGGTTAATCGATATTGTTGCTGACCTTTTTAAATATGAAGATATCTTGGCAGGTTACCACAATCATATCAACCTTTCTTTTGTAAGCAGGCCATGGGCAATGGTGCCTGAAATGTTATTCAACAAAAACAACATTAATAAACTTTTAGATATCAACTATAAAGCAGATGAATTTTCAGATGCTGCATACTGTAAAATACCGGGTTCAAACATAATTATAGCTTCGCGTATTCCGACCAAACTTGTAAATTTACTTGATGATAAATCATCAAAACTCAATATTATTCCCCATCAAGCTGCATTTTTATACAACGGGTTGCAAACCCTAAAGCACAACAACAATGAGCGTGCTTTTTTCATGGCCGTTCACGATCATTTTTTTGAGCTTGCTTATTTCAAAGAAAATGAAATAAAATTTTATAACAATTTCCCCTACAACCAGTATGCAGATATACTATATTACACTTTAGCGGCTATGGAAAAACTGGAAGTAAGTCCGGCCCATTCAAGCCTGTTTCTTCAGGGTAATGATTTGGTTAAAGAGATTATACCCAACGAAATTAAGAAACACATCAAGAATGTGTATTTGGATAACCAATTATACAAAGAACAATACACTTATCATTTCGACCAGCTCCCCATGTATAAATACAAACTTTTAACAGGAATATACAGATGCGGATCATAAGCGGAACACATAAAGGAAAACAAATTAAACTACCCCCCAACCTAAAGGCACGACCAACTACAGATCAGGCCAGAGAAGGGTTGTTTAACATATTAAGTAACAGATTCGACTTTGATAAAATAAAAATAGCCGACCTTTTTGGTGGAACCGGTGCTATATCGTTTGAATTTGCATCGCGGGGTGCAAAAGAGGTCTACTGTATCGAGATAGCCCCGTCACATTTCAGATTCATAAATAAAAATGCCAAAGCAAACGGCTTTGAACAAATTAAGACTTTTCGGACCAATGCCTTCAATGCAATTCAAAAGCTTCCTAAGAATAATTTTGATATCATTTTCGCAGACCCTCCTTTTGACTTCCCCAACAAACAAAAGCTAATCAGCGATGTAATGGAAGCAGACATATTGAAAAATGGAATATTTATTCTGGAGCATAGTGATAATGAAAGCTATAATGATTCTGCATATTTCATTGAACAACGAAACTACGGCAAAGTCTGTTTTTCATTTTTTGAAAACAAATAATTAATTTTTCTAAAAAAGGGCCCATGGGCTTATTACAACGGAAAAGGAAACGAATATTCACTATAGCTTTTTCACATTATATACATGATGTTTACTCAGCATTTTTTGCGCCCACACTCCCCCTACTCATAGAGAAACTCGGCCTCTCATATACCAGCATTGGAATATTACAGGTTTTACAGCGGTCACCCAGTTTTCTAATGCCATTTATCGGAATTTTGGCTGAACGTGTTGCACTCAGGTACTTTGTAATATGGAGTCCCGCTATAACTGCTATTACAATGAGTTTACTTGGAATTGCCCCAAATATTTGGATTCTGGCTCTTTTACTCGTGATAATGGGAGCCGGATCTGCACTTTACCATGTACCAGCACCTGTTATGCTCAAACAAATTACAACGCACAGAATTGGTTTTGCAACAAGCATGTACATGGTTGCAGGTGAGCTTGCTCGCACAACCGGTCCCTTAATTATTCTAGGCGCAATAGCTTTATTCACATTTGAGGGAACCTGGCTATTAATGTTTATAGGTATAGGAGCCTCAATATTTTTACATTATCAGCTTAAATCCATTATGGTTTCTGATAAAATAAAAAAAGCCCCCACTCTGAGTAACCTTAAAAATACATTTAAAACATATTCCGGGTTATTTACTGTTTTATTTTTCATAATCATGTTCAGGGCGATGATTAAAACATCGCTGACCACATTTTTAACCGTTTATTTAACAGAAAATGGCCGAACATTGCTTCTGGCAGGTATTGGACTTACGATATTACAGGCTGCAGGGGCAATTGGCACCCTGTTTTCAGGCACACTCTCTGATTTTATTGGTAGAAAAAAAATCATAATCATCACCACCATACTTGCCCCGATATTTATGTTTGGATTCATTTCAACAGTAGGTTGGATTCAAACGTTATTCCTGGTATTAACCGGGTTTGTAGTATTTGCCTCGGGACCGGTGTTTATGGCATTGGTACTTAATGTAAGTAAAACAAACCACGCTTTTCTTAATAGTTTAAACATGACCATTAACTTTGCAGGAGGATCTGTAGCTGCACTTTTCATAGGTACACTTTCAGATTTTACCGGAATCAATAATACTTATTTATATGCAACTATATTAGCTACAATTGCAATACCATTTACATTTTATTTACCCAATGAAAAAAGAACTACGTATGACAAAAAATAATCTAAAAATATGTGTTTTCTGTGGTTCGCATGAAGGCACAAATCCCTTCTTCAAAGACCAAACTCAAAAGCTTGGAAGCATGTTGGCCAAAAATAATTTTGAATTGGTTTATGGAGGAGCAAATGTTGGACTCATGAAAGTACTGGCTGAGAGCTACCTGAAAGAAGGAAATAATGCCATTGGAATAATACCTGACTTTTTAGCTGAAAAACACCTGGTGCAACCCGGCCTAACAGAAACAATTATTGTAAAAAACATGCAGGAAAGAAAGCAGAAAATGGCCAGCATTGCAGATGCTTTTGTAGCACTACCCGGCGGCTATGGTACGCTGGAAGAACTATTTGAGGTTATTACAGCATCGCAATTGTCTTTGCACAAAAAACCAATTGTTATTGGTAACTTCGAAGGCTTTTATGATCATTTGTTAATTCACAGAGATAATATGATTCAAAATGGATTTGTTGATGAAAGCCACCGGCATACATTCCTGGATTCGGAAAATGCAAATGATATAATAAATGCATTAGAAAAATATGTTGCGCCTGAAACACCCAAATATGTTGAAAATGTGCAAAAAAAATATAATAAATAACCAGGGGAACAGAATACATGTAGCTGAACAACATTTTAACCATGGATATGGCTGCGCTCAGTCGATACTGTTGGCATTTGATGACATGATTCCCCTCAATAAGGAAAGTGCAATAAACATTGCAGCACCTTTTAATGGAGGGATGGGTGAAGCCAGATCTATTTGTGGAGCATTAAGCGGAGCACTTATGCTTATAGGACTTATCGAAGGAAAAAAGCACACAAACCTGACAGAAAAGCACCACGCAATCAGGCATAAAAGCAATCAATTCATTCAAATGATTAAAACTACAGAGAGGACTTTAAACTGCCCTGATATTCTCAAACATAGCAAGGTAAGAAAAGAGAATATACATAAAAAGTGTAATTCAATGGTAAAAAGCTCAGTTGAAGCATTAGAACACCTGATTAGCGACTAATCATTGTTACAGATCATTAACAAACAAATAACATTCATTATACACAATTGACGCAATATCAATATTTAGACACTAAAATTTAAACAATTAAATTATATAAGTGGTTTAATATTGAATCTTGATCAAATTACAGTCAATTGAAGCAAATTCGCCTTTAGTATAAAGAAAAGTGTCTTATATCAAAATTTCATAACAGTGTAAACTAAAAATTCGTAAATTAGATTAAAAATTAAAGATATGCGGAAAATAATACTTTTTTTGGTGACAATCTTCTTGAGTTCAACCACAATCTATGCTCAAGATACAGAATTAAGTTTTGATAATAAGGAACAAACATCAACCAAAACTTCAAATTCAGGTTTTAAAGGCAGCGCTTCTAAAGTTACTTTTATTGATGAAGATTTTGAAGGAGGTAGCTTACCGACTGGTTGGACCACTCAGGATGGAGGTTCCAGCTGGGTTATTAGCAGTGATAATTCTTCTACGAATTGGACGATACCTAGTCATACAATTTACGCATCTATTAATGATGTGCTGGGATTCTTTGATGATAAAGATAACCCAGACACTTATATTGCTACCCCATCAATAGATTTTACAGGAACTACAAACGCAAAACTAAACTTTGATTATTTTTTCGATGATCAATCTGGTGGCCATTGGCGCACAAAAGTCAGCATAGATGGAGGGGCTACATGGACCGAGATGGAATACATGGAAGGGAGTTTTTCCACTTGGCAGTCAAAACTATTAGATATTAGTGCCTTTGTAGCCAATGAGCCTGATGTGAAAATTGCTTTTCATTTTAGTGACACCGCGAACTTAAATTCAAACTCCGGACCAGTAACTGGATTTGCAATAGATAATGTACAAATCTACGAAACTACTAGTCATGAAATGGGTGTGGAATCCATAGAACCAAATTTCACAATAGAAGGTAATACAATTACACCATCTGTGACCATTTATAACTATGGTACAGAAACAGAATCAACATGGAGCTTAACACTCTCAGATGGAAGCTCGTATACTGAAACCGTAACAAACCAGGCATCAATAACACCAGAAACAGAATATGTAGCAACCTTTCCGGATTGGTCACCTTTTGCTGGTGAATATACCCTTGAAGCCATCCTAACTTTGACCGACGATGCAAATAGCAATAATGACACCCTCCGAAGAGAACTAAATGTTGTTTTACCTTTCGCAGAAAATGCGCTGGTTGGAAATGGTTTCACTGAAGAATATTTTGACTTTAACCTTAGTAATGGCTCAACAACTCTAATAGGTTCTATTACAAGCAGCCCAATTCCGACAGCAGAAGAATTTGCTGACAATCAAATTTTTAGAGTTGATGATAATGGAAATCTTTATATTGTAGATTATTCTGATGGATCTGCAGCCTTTATAACAAATCTAAGCAGCTTAAGTGGAGGAATACCTGTGGGATTAGCTTATAATTGGGATACTGAAACAATGTATATAGCATCCACAGATGGATCTAACATCACTTACATATCTACATTAAACCTAAGTAGTTTCAACACTACCCTTATAGGTTCTGGATCTTATAAAATGTCTGGTATGGACTTTGACGAGAATGGAAATCTCTACGCTACATCCACAGCAGACAGTCTAGTAAAAATTAACACGACCAATGGGAAAATCACAAACATCGGCTACATTGGCCATGATATTTCTTATTTTCATGATTTGTCATTCGATAGGGAAAGTAACAAAATGTTGACGATTGATGATACTCCTGAAGGCAATTACTATGGTTACTATGATCTTGAAACTGGTGAATTTATTTTAATCACAGAACTATCTGGGACATGGAATAACATCACATTCACACATTACTACATTCCATATACAGTCACATTTAATGTAACTGATGGAAGTAACCCGCTGCAAAATGCAACGGTTAATATTGATGGTCAAGCCTTAACTACAAATAGTTCGGGAGAAACAGAAATTAATCTTACCAATGATACTTACGATTATACGGTTGATTTGGCCGGATATGATCAGGCCAGCAGTTCCGTTACAGTGCAAGGTGCCAATATTACTGAAAACGTAGTCCTGAATGAAACAACCTACACAGCGACATTCACCGTAACCGATGGTACTGATCCACTTGAGGGTGCAACTATCTCCATTACCGGGCAGAGCGACATCACTACAGATGCCAGCGGTATAGCAACAATAGACCTGCCCAATGGCTCTTACGATTATACAGCAAGCTTAGCTGGGTATGATGACTTTAATGGTACATTCTCTATTTCTGATGCTGCCGAAGCAGTTGAGGTGGTAATGATTGAAACAACATACACAGCCACCTTCACCGTAACCGATGGCTCAACCTCACTTGAGGGTGCAACGATCTCCATTACCGGGCAGAGCGACATCACTACAGATGCCAGCGGTATAGCAACAATAGACTTGCCCAATGGCTCTTACGATTATACAGCAAGCTTAGCTGGGTATGATGACTTTAATGGTACATTCTCTATTTCTGATGCTGCCGAAGCAGTTGAGGTGGTAATGATTGAAACAACATACACAGCTACATTTACAGTAACCGACGGAGCAAACCCACTTGAAGGCGCCACTGTTTCCATTACTGGCGAAACCGATCTTACAACCAATACCAGTGGTGTCGCAACTATAGACCTTACAAATGGAACTTATGACTACACCGTCACACTTGCTGGATATGATGACAACTCCGGATCATTCACTGTGGCAGATGGACCTGAATCCATAGATGTTTCAATGGTGGAAACAACCTATACAGCGACTTTTACCGTCACGGATGGTACTGATCCACTTGAAGGCGCCACCATTTCCATTACCGGTGAAACCGATCTTACAACCAATACCAGTGGGCAGGCAACAATAGAGTTACCAAATGGAACTTATGACTATACTGTTACATTCGCAGGATACGACGACAACACTGGTTCGTTTACAATTGCAGATGCAGCCGAAACCATAGATATTTCAATGGTGGAAACAACCTATACAGCAACTTTTACAGTTACGGATGGTACTGCCCCAATTGTAGGTGCAACTGTTTCAATCACCGGAGAAAATGACATTACTACAGATGCCAGTGGAATAGCATCTATTGAATTAGTCAATGGTGAATATGACTATACTGTTTCTTACGATGGATATTACGACAGTGTTGGAACAGTAACAATTGCAGATAGTAATGTTGATGTCAATATAGTTTTACATGAGGTTGGTATTAATGACCTCCATGCAATTGGTATTAAGGTTTATCCAAATCCTACAAATGGTATTCTGTACCTAAATTCAGATAAATCATATACTGTTAAAGTATTAAATACCATAGGAAATACGCTTTTCGAAGAACAATTCAATGGTGACGGGACAATTGATCTGTCTAAACAAGCACCCGGAATTTATTTCTTAAGCGTACAACATAATAATAGGATTGTGACCAAAAGAATTATACTCAACTAGAATTACGAAAAAATCAAAAAAAACCGCCAGTTCATGCTGGCGGTTTTTTTATGTATGCGTTCGAATTCGTTCAATAATTATGCTTTGTTGCCATTTTCAATAAAGTTCCATAAATTTATACAGTTGAGCTTTTTTATCTAACCATAAAATCAATCCTATGAAAAAACTTATCCCGTTAACACTATTATTTCTAATTAATTTAAACATGCTTGCACAAGTTGATATCAATTATCAAAAACCACCAAAAGAAATTCTGGAATTAGCCGATATCGAGATGGCCCCCTCTATGCGCATTGATGATCACGGAGAGCGAATGGTTTTATTGTATAGAAACCAATACAAATCAATAGCTGAACTGGCCGAAAAAGAGATGCGTTTGGCAGGGCTACGTATAAACCCAAAGACCAACATCAGCAGCAGAGAGCGTTACTACAATAATATAGCTGTAATGAAAGTTGGTGATAAAAAAGAAAAATATGTATCAGGGTTACCCGATAATCCTCGTTATTCAAATTTCAGCTGGTCACCAGACGAAAAATTCATGGCCTTTACCAACACCACAAGTAAGGGTGTTGAATTATGGATTCTTGATGTAGATGAAGGCAAAGCCAGAAAACTAACTCCTGATAATCTGAATGCCAATATGGGACAACCATACACATGGCTAAAAAACAGCAACGAACTACTCGTCAAGCAGTTGCCTGACAAAAGGAAACCATTGATTGACAAAGAGGAAGCAGTACCATCAGGCCCGAGAGTATCGGTAAATGAGGGGCAGGAAGCGCAAAACCGCACATATCAGGATTTACTGGAAGATAAAATAGATGAAGCCAATTTTGAACAACTGGTTCGCGCCAAACTTACCCTTGTCGATCTGGAAGGAAATACAAAGAAATGGATGAAGGCTGCAATGTACCGAAACATCGATGCTTCGCCCGATGGCCAATATATTTTGATTACGACCATCCACAGACCCTTTTCTTATTTGGTACCATATTACCGTTTCCCGACAGAATACAACGTATATACAAAAGCAGGTAAACATGTAAAAACCATAGAAGAAGTACCGCTAACAGAAGAGATGCCCAAAGGATTTATGGCTGTACGTAAAGGAAAAAGACGCATTGATTGGAGAAATGACCAACCTGCCACACTTGTATTTGCTGAAGCTCTTGATGAAGGAGATCCGGAAAAAAATGTTGATTATCGTGACCAGGTTTACACATGGAAGTCCCCTTTTGAAGATGAGCCCCAAAAACTTGTTAAAACTTTTAATCGCTATTCAGGTATGCTTTGGGGAACAGACGAGCTGGCACTGGTTTATGACTACTGGTGGAATACACGCAATATGAAAGCTTACTTTATTAATCCAGCTGAACGCACTAAAGAACCCGTAATTATAATTGATCGTAATTATCAGGATAGATACAATGATCCCGGCTCTCCGGTAACTAAGAAAAACAAATATGGCGAGCGTGTTATGCAGGTCGATGGCGATTATATTTATTTAGAAGGCGATGGGTATTCTCCTGAGGGTATTTTGCCGTTTATTGATAGATTCCACATCAAGTCGCATGAAACAGAGCGACTTTGGAGAGCCAATGCCAACAACAAACTAGAACGTATCATTTTTGCACTGGACATAAAAAAAGGCAAAATACTTACACGTATTGAATCAAAGAATGAGTATCCAAACTACTATATCCGCGATATCAGAAAGGATGATAGAAAAGAGGTCATTACATATTTCAAAAACCCGTTTGAAAGCCTTACAAATGTACAAAAGGAACTTATCAAATATAAACGTAATGATGGTGTAGACCTTTCTGCAACCTTATACTTACCGGCAAACTACGACAAAAAAGGCGGAAAAAAACTACCTATGCTAATGTGGGCATACCCATACGAGTTTAAAGACGCAGCAAGCGCCGGGCAAATAACCAACTCGCCAAACGAATTTACATATCCATGGTATGGATCCCCAATTTTTTGGGTTCAGCGCGGATTTGCAATTCTTGACGATGCCTCGTTCCCCATTATTGGCGAGGGAGATGAAGAACCAAATGACACCTTCATTAAGCAACTGGTTGCCAATGCAAAAGCAGCTATTGACGCAGTGGATTCAATGGGGTATGTGGACACTGATAAGGTTGCAGTTGGTGGACATAGCTATGGAGCCTTTATGACAGCAAACCTACTCTCCCATTCAGACCTTTTTGCCGCGGGAATAGCCAGAAGTGGAGCCTACAACCGAACATTAACTCCATTTGGATTCCAGGCAGAAGAGCGCAACTACTGGGAAGCACCTGAAATATATTACAACATGTCGCCATTTATGCATGCAGATGAAATGAACTCTAATTTATTATTGATACATGGCGAAGCCGATAATAATTCGGGGACCTACCCAATGCAAAGTGAGCGCTACTTTAATGCACTTAAAGGCCTCGGAGCCAATGTAAGATTGGTAATGCTGCCCAAAGAAAGCCATGGATACCGGGCTCGCGAATCAGTACTGCATGTGTTGTGGGAACAGGATCAATGGCTAATGAAATATGTCAAAAACATAGATAAAGACTAAGAATATAATTAATGAACTTAAGCAAAAACCTGGAGGATCATTCTTCCGGGTTTTTTATGCAAATAATAATCTATTAGCTACGCTCTTTTGTTAGATAATTCCATTCAGGGTGTCTTTCAAGGTAGCTTTTCACAAAATCACAAATAGGAACCAGGATTAAGTGACGTTGTTCAATTATGCGAAAAACCTGTTTTACAAGATTGCTTGCAATGCCTTTTCCTTCGAGCTCTGTAGGAACTCTGGTGTGGTCAAGGTAAATTTTATTTCCCCGTTCCCTGTACTCAATGTGTGGTTTATAACCATCGATATGGAACTCAAATCGTTGTTTAGAAGAATTGTGAATCAATTTGTAATTGTCATCCATTTTAAACAAATTTAATTGACCAGCGAATTAAATATAATCCATTTTTTATAAAAATCAATTAGATCGGCACCTTTTATCAATTCTCTGCAAGGAGTACCCTCCAACGTGGATTTCTCTTTATAACTGCTGCAATAAATCTACACTGCGGAACAACTTTAAGACCAAGTCGCTCCACTTGCTCCATAACCTTATCAACCAGCTCCTTCCCTACTCCCTGTCCTTCAAGAGCAGGGGGCACTTTGGCAAAGGTCAGGTAGATTATATCGCCTTTGATATAATATTGCACATATGGTGTATGTTTACCTATTGAAAACTCATAACGTCGCATAACTTCATTATGAAAGAGCTGGAAACTTGACATATAATTTATTTTTTATTCAATGGTAGTTCTATACCATATGCTTTCTTTTTATCTTCAATTTTAAGCAGCAAAGAAAACAACAACCCCACAAGCCCAAGTCCGGCAAACATTAAAATGGTCATTGTATAATCAGCTACTAATGGATTACCCGGATTAGTTTTATCCAAAATGATGCCAGCCAGTAAAGGGATTCCCCACAGACCCAAATTTTGTACAGAATACATTATGCCATAGGCAGTGCCAATACGACTATCTTTCACAAGCTTAACCATACTTGGCCACATGGCTGCCGGCACAAGTGAAAATGCTATACCCAAAAACATTACAGGTATATATGGAGAAACCATTGTGTATGCAAAAGTAAGATGTACACCTAGTACAATAAGAGATCCCAAAATCATAGCTGTAGCACTCTTTCCGTAACGATCAATAATAAACCCAAACAAGGGTGTAAAAAAGGCTGTTCCTATTGGCAATAAAGAGGTTACACGTCCACTCTGCACATCTGTAAATCCAAACTTATCGGCAAAAAAGTCTGGCGCATATGACACAAAAGGAAATACCGCGGAATAAAAAGTAACACACAACAGCACAATATAAATAAATGGACGGTTGCTCAATATAACACCCAAATCTTTAAAAGAAAACTTCTCGGGTGCGGCTTTCGGTGTAGTTAGAGCTACTTGTTTGTCTAATTTTGCATCAAGCAGCATATAAACCATAAAAGCCAACAAACCACTAAGCACTAAAATGGCGGCCAACCAAACAGCTGTTGTAAGATTTGGTCCTCCACCGGCTACAACAGGTGATACTTGCAATGCAGCAAAAGTTCCAAGCCTACCGAACCCAACTTTTAACCCAAAAGCAAGCGCAAGGTTTTTACCCTTGAACCATTTCACAAGAATCTTACTAACTACAACAATGCTGGTTTCTGCACCAAGACCAAAAAAGAATCGTCCCAAAAGCATCATTTTCAGTTCGGGAGAATAATTGGGCAAAAAAGAGGTCATTAATCCATAGCCAGGGCCTCCCGCGCTATAATAATCCGATGCGCCATAAGCCGTAAGAAGTGCCCCGAATGCCATAAAAAAGACAAACATAAACCCTGTGCGACGGATCCCAAATCGGTCGAGAATTGCTCCACCTATTACCGCCATTAATAAAAAAGTGTTGGGTATGGAATAGAAAGAG
>NZ_DATFKB010000014.1:0-51880 GCF_035268865.1 Salinivirga sp.
TTCCAAGGCATGGCAATTTGATTTTTACATCAAATTTCAACCTAAAAAGTGTAAACTATGTCCCTTTAACGTACCTGAAAGACACCAACGTAGCTAACCATATTCGTTTTACACCACACTTTCCGGCCCAAATTGTGCCACTTAAACAAGAACCGATATCCCAGTTCTCTAAGTACCCTCACCCGAAGGCAAAAGCTAAACCAGGATCACGGTTCCGTGATTTTTTTAAAAACATTTCTCGCGGAGTTACGCTGAGTACTTCGCTGAGGTTTCGCTGAGAGCTCTGCGTAACTTTGCGAAAAACTCTGCGGGACTCTGCGAGAAACAAATGGTTTAAAAGCCCCAGAGCATCTTCAAGACGCACCGGGTCTATGCAACGATAGCTTTTGGATATTCTGATTTGATTTGTGCCACCTATTCCGGTTCAAATTGTGCCACAAAAGCAAGTATCATTACCCAGTTCTCTAAGTACCCTCACCCGAAGGCAAAAGCTAAACCAGGATCACGGTTTCGTGATTTTTTTAAAAACATTTCCCGAGTTGCGCTGAGTGCTTCGCTGACCTGCCTGTTTGGCAGACAGGGTTTCGCTGAAAACTCTGCGCAGCTTTGCGGTAAACTCTGCGAGCTTCTGCGAGAGAAAAAGGTTTTAAAAGACTCTGTGTGTCTTCAAGACACGCCGGTTCTGCTCTGCTATTCTGAATTGATTTGTGCCACCTTTCCCGGTTCAAATTGTGTCACCTCAAGAAACCAATCCGGTTCAATCACAACCACCATTCTCTGAGTAGCCTTGTGCGAAGGCAAGCGCGAATCGAAGAGAACGGATTCGTAATTTTTATAAAAAAGTTCTCGCAGAGTTCCGCAAAGTATTCCGCGGAGTTTCGCTGAACACTCTGCGCAACTTTGCGGCAAACTCTGCGAGCCTCTGCGAGAAAAAAAGGTATTAAAAGACCCAGTGCGTCTTGGAGCCGCGCCGGGTCTATGCAACAATAGCTTCTGGATATTTTGATTTGATTTGTGCCACCTATTCCGGTTCAAATTGTGCCACCTCAAAAAAACCAATCCGGTTCAATCACAACCACCATTCTCTGAGTGGCCTCGTGCGAAGGCAAGTGCGAAACGAAGTGAACGGTTTTGTATTTTCCCAAAATATTACTCACAGTGCTATGCTAAGTGCTTCGCTGAGTTTCACGGAGTTGCTTAGCGGGACTTTGCTCGAGGACTTTTTTCGTAGCCTCCGTTGCGTGAAATTTTTTTGATTGCTTCGGGCAATGGCTTGCCGGAGTTTTGCAGATAGCAGGTCAAAGTGAAGTGGATTAAGTAATTAAGTGGATTGGTGTGTTATATTGCTCAGGCGTAAGTAGTAAATGTACTTCATAATTGTTTAATGATTAAAAGCTTCTTCGTGTCAATTCGTGGACAAAAACTAACATCGCAGGCGATGGTTGACGTGTAAATGACATTCCCTCCTTCACTCCCTGCTAAAAATATCAATAACTTTGTATAAATATAAATGCAAACGGGAAATGAATAAAAAAGATATCTCGCCCAAAAGCTTTTTTTCTTTCTTCCATTGATAGTCCTTAAATTCTTAATGGTTAGTTCTTAAACTTTTGAACCATGAAGGCATGAAGAAAAAATAGGAAAATTCTTAGCTTTGTTTTCTAACCAAAACGTAAATAAAAAGCATGCAACCCACCCGCGAACAAACACTCGAGCTTTTACAGAAGTATAATCAGAATCCCGGCCTCATCAAACATGCGCTTGCTGTGGAGGCTACCATGCGGCATTTTGCCCGCCATTTTAACGAAGAAGAGGAGAAATGGGGCGTTATTGGACTTATTCACGATCTCGATTATGAGCAATACCCGGAGCAGCATTGTACCATGACCAAACAGATTCTGGAAGAAAACAATTGGCCCGGGGACTATATTCGCGCTGTATTGAGCCACGGCTGGCAAATTTGTACCGATATTAAGCCCGAAACACTGCTCGAAAAAACACTTTACACCAT
This sequence comes from Salinivirga sp., assembly GCF_035268865.1. Taxonomy (GTDB): domain Bacteria; phylum Bacteroidota; class Bacteroidia; order Bacteroidales; family Salinivirgaceae; genus Salinivirga. The sequence goes on from NZ_DATFKB010000014.1 coordinate 2,012, forward strand.
CGATGAGCTTACCGGGCTGGTTACCACTTCGGCTTTGGTGCGTCCTTCAAAAAGCATTTTGGACATGAAAGCCAAGTCGGTAAAAAAGAAATGGAAAGACAAACGTTTTGCAGCTAAAATTGACCGTACTATCATCGAACGTGGTGCCGAAATGCTGGATATGGAGCTGAGCCAAATTATCACACTCACCATCGAAGGTATGGCGACAATTGCGGACCAATTGGAATTAGACGGAAGACTGGCAGATTAGTTTTAAAGTCAGGAGTGTTTTTTGAACCATTAAGACATTAAGAATAGTTAAGGAGAAAGGGAATTAAGTATGTCTTAATGAACCTTAAATTCTTAATGGTTAATCTTTTTAAACCATTAAGGCATTAAGGAAAATTCAGATGGGAATTTATTTTCCCTTAATGAATCTTAACTTCTTAATGGTTTTAAAAATTACTTTTCATTAACTTTGTATAAAACCATCCGGAAATATGAACGACAAAAACATATCGTCCAAAGACTTTTCTCCGCACCTTTTCTGGGATGTTGATGTGGAAACGCTGGATCTGGAAAAACATAAAGCATACGTTATCCGAAGAGCAATGGAATACGGGAAAATAAAAGATTGGAATTTGCTCAAAACCCGTTATTCCATGGATGAAATTAAAGATGCAATTATTTCTGCACGCTCGATAGATCCAAAAGTAATAAGCTTTGTTGCTCTGCTTACCAATACACCTTTAAATTCATTTCGATGTTACACAAATCAGCAGTCAAACCCGAGCTTTTACGGATATTAGATCAAGTAATGCAAATAGATGCATTCTCTGATTTAAGGATGGTTGGAGGTACAGCTCTTGCCTTGCAAATTGGGCATCGGGAGTCTATTGATATTGATCTTTTTGGTAAAATTGCTTTTTTGGAACAAGAAAAAAACATTGAACTAACCGGCAATGTTGAGGTGCTAAAAAAATCAAAAAACATTAATGTACTATCTATCGACAACATAAAAGTAGACATAGTAAACTATAAATATCCGTGGATTTCGCCGTTAATTGAGGAAGATAATTATCGACTTGCATCAATAAAGGATATCGGAGCCATGAAACTCAGTGCCATTACAGGTCGAGGAACTAAAAAAGATTTTATTGATCTTTATTACCTGCTTAAAATGTTTTCTTTTGATGAATTATTTAATTTCTATAGTGAAAAGTTTGATGATGGTAATCTATTTCTTGTCAAAAAAAGTTTGGCCTATTTTGATGATGCAGAACCTGAGCCGATGCCGGTTATGAAAGAAAAAATCAACTGGGAAGAAATTAAGTCGCAATTGCAAGAGTTAATGCGGAAGTTTCTTTGAATTAAAAGTCATCTGATTCCCTTTTTCAAACTCGCCAGCCACTTAAAGGCCTCCCTTAATAATTTTTAACTTCGGGTACTGAGCATGTCGAAGTATAATGGTTAGGTTTTTAATTAGAACCATTAAGGCATTAAGAAGAGTTAAGAACCAGGTATCTTTTTTTCTTAATGTTCCTTCACTTCTTAATGGTTAGTTTTTTTGAAACCATTAAGGCATTAAGAATAGTTGAGTACCAGGGAGGTTTTCTTCTTAATGTTACTTGATTTCTTAATAGGTTGGTAAGTATTTTTGAACCATTAAGGCATTAAGTATGGTTAAGTGCCACGTAGATTTTCCCTTTTAAAGCTCGTTAACTTCTAAAGGTTGGTAAGCTATTCAGGATCGGGTGTTTTGAGGCAATTTTACGGTAAATTTACTGCCTTTGCCGGGCTCACTCTCTACTTCGATTTGACCGTTGTGTTTATCCACAAATTCTTTACACAAAATAAGGCCCAGTCCTGTACCTTTTTCCTCCTCTGTGCCGGGAAATGATTCATTTGAATCTATTCTGAATAATTTTTGCTGTTGTTCGGGCTCAATACCCTGTCCGATGTCTTCCACTTCCAGCAATACACTGTTGTTTTGCTGTGTAATAGAAAGATTGACGGTAGTATTGCGATAGCTGAATTTAATGGCATTGCTTACCAAATTTCGTAAAATGGTATTTAGCATGTTGTGATCTGCCATGAGTGTAATATCTGATGCAATGGTAGATTCTATTTTTATTTCTTTACTCCTTGCAGGTTCATCGAAAAACATCAATACCGATTGCACTAATTCATGCAGATTAATTTTTTCGGGCCTGAAAGTAATTTTTCCCCTCTGCGAACGCGACCAATCCAATAAGTTCGATAGTAATTCGCCTCCACTACGGGCAGTGGAATAAATGGCGCGGGCATACTTTTCAATGTTGTCGTACTGCCCCTTTTTCAATTGTCTTAACATGAGCTCGCTGAATCCCATAAAAGCCGTAAAAGGGTTGCGTAAATCGTGTGAAATAATACTGAAAAACTTATCCTTCGTGGCCATTAATGTCTTTAGTTGATCTTCTTTCTCTTTTTTTGCGGTTATATCATATGTAAAACCATAAGCAATTACTTCGTCACCTTTAAGTTCGCCTTTTCCGCATGATGAGAACCAGGCCAGGCTTCCATCTGCTTTTTTTACCTGGTAGCGAACTGTGAATGTTTGCCCCGGATTTTCAATTCCTGATTGAATGGTTTCTCTAAGTTTATCCAGGTATTCGGGTAATATAAAGCTAAAATATTTGTCCCAGTCGCTATTAATTGTTCCCGGTGGTTGGCCTAGCAGTTGATCTACCGAATTCGAGATGTAGGTTTCTGAAATTTGGCCGTCTTTCGAAACTTTTGCTTTCCATATGGAGTTTGGTATTGAATCAGTTATAATTTCTAATTCTTTGATTTTATCACTTAGTTTGTCTTCGAGATTTTGCTGTTCTGTAATATTTCTTAATGCGGTTACCCTGATGTTTTCTCCTTTGTGATTAATGTTTTTGGCCTCTATTTCACAGGGAAATATGGTGCCGTTTTTACGTAAAGCCAGCACTTTGTATGGCTGGGCATAATTTTCTTTCATTTTTTGCGCAACCAGCGCTCTGTCCTCAGGGTGAATCCAATCGGTTCCCGGTCGGCCAATGGCCTCTTCGTCGGTATAGCCAAAAATGTCTTTCGCTGCTTGATTTTGCGCTATACATATGCCTTTTTTTGAAAGGAAAAGGGCCTCAAAAGATAGACTGGCGAATAGATGATTTAAAGGTTTGTTTTTACTCATATTGCTGTTCATTTGGTGCATCCTTGAGTGCTTAGCGGTACCTGGCTGTAATTTCGAAAATTATAAAAAAACGAACCAAATAAACAGGTATTATTATGGTGTTTTGGCTTTGTTTTTCTGATTAATGAGGGCTTTTATGGGTATAATCATGTGGTTTTCACCCTAAAAGCAATACTACACACGATACCAGGCTCATTACAATGCTGAATTGTCGAAACAGAACCGTTGATACTTTTTTGTTGAGTTTTTTGCCCACAAATGACCCAATAAATAGTAAAGGCAGGAACAGAGCGATCATTTCAAGTGATTTTGTTGTTAGTATGCCTGAAAAATAGTAAGCTATGAGCGCTATAATTGCAGTAATCAGGCTAAACCAGGCAAATATTTCGCGAAATTGTTGTTTGCCTGTATTGGCAAAATTCAGAAATAGTGCCAGCGGAGGGCCACTTATGGATATGCACCCGGTTAAAAATCCACAGAGTGCCCCGGCCAACTTATACCAGGGTTTTTTAATTACCGGATGGTAGCGTACCTTTAATAAAGAAATGCCTGACAGAAGGATAAAAAAAAGTGCCACAAATTTAGCCAGGTGGTCCTCAGATATAAAATTTAGTGCAACTACCCCCAGTATTGTGAAAATAGCGCCAAATAATATGAGCCCCTTGAATGGCTTGCTAACTAATTTTTGCTCTTTTTTTTGTAATAAAATAAGGGCCGAAGACAATAGATTTGAGATCATTAATACCGGAATAAGTTCCAGTGGACTGTACCAAAACATCAAAAGTGGCAGGGATACCATTGCAAATCCAAAACCTGTAATGCCTTTTATAAGTGAGGCTAATAGTACGATAAGTATTATCCAGACAATTTCCATTTAGACTTTCCATTTTACAATCTGAATACAAATATAAGGCAGTATTATAACCAGGTCAAATGGTAAAAAATTATTCAGAATAACTAAAAGTTATAATTAAAAAGGAAGTTTATGAGCGTTTCCGGGATTTTATACTCATGGCCCTGTAATCGTGCAAACCTGAATTGGCGGTAAATCCGCAGGTTGGCGATGTTTAATTTTTTAAGCACGTTCAATTGCAGTTCTTTATCGATAGCTTTTTCTGACAGCAAGGCTATACCATCAAATTTTGGGAGGAAATTTTTAATTGCTTCCGTGCTGCCCAGGTGCATGTGAATATTTAGTTTTTCAAGGTTAATACCCTGCTTTTTTAATTCGTTATAAATCACTTCCAGAGTGCCAGAGCCCTGTTCCCTGAGTACGATGGGTGTTTGTTGTATTTCTTCTGCTGAAAGGGCATTGCGACGGGCAAAAGCACTTTGACTTCCGGTGACAATAATGATTTCATCGTCCATAAACTTTTGATACCGTATACCTGCTTTCGATGAGGCATTTTCGACAACAGCCAGATCAATTTTATTTTCGATAAGTAGTTGCTCCATTTCAAAAGAGTTGCCGTTAAAAAGGCTGACGTTTATTCCGGGATACCGGTGGTGAAAACTTGCAATAGCGGAGGGTATGACGTATTGTGAAATGGTGGAGCTTGCTCCAATACTTAGCGCTCCTTTGACATGACCATGTTGCCGGCTTAGTTCAAATTCCATTTCGGCATATTGCTGGTGTATTTGTTTTAAGTGCCGATAGGTAATTTTGCCTTGCCGGGTAAGATAAATTTTATTGCCTTTGCGTTCGAACAGGGCTTCATTAAGTTGTCGCTCAAGCTCCCTGATGTGTTTTGTTATTGCTGGCTGGCTTATAAAAAGCTCATCAGCTGCTTTTGAAAAGCTCAGGTTTTCGGCAACTGCTATAAAAACCATATCTCTGAAGTTCATAATACCCTGGGTTTATTCTGTCGAAGTTACATTTTTAGAACAAAATTCCGGGTCTGTACATAAATTAATTTGGGCCTTTGTCCCACGATTATGCACAACAATTTAAATTCCATGTTATTTGGTTGGTATTTTAGGACTTTACGTGTATTTTTGTAAACTTTAGCTAAAAGTGCCCGGTAATGGCTTTAAATTTAAAGCAAACCTAACCATGAAGCCCAGAGAAGAACGATCATCGAAAAGACGCCTGAGAACTTCATACATCACCACGGTAGTTTCTATTACCCTGGTGCTATTTATGTTGGGTATTATGGGGCTTCTATTGCTTAATGCCAAGAAACTTTCTGATTATGTGCGCGAAAATATCGGTTTCAGCATTATTCTGAAAGAAGAAGTGAAAGAACCCGATGTTTTGCGATTACAAAAAGTTATTGAATCGCGTGATTTTGTAAAAACTACTACGCACATAAGTAAAGCAGAAGCAGCAAAAGAGCTGCAGCAAGATCTTGGAGAAGATTTTATTGACTTTATCGGATATAACCCCTTACCAGTTTCAATTGATGTTAATTTAATAGCCCGTTATGCCAACAATGACAGCATTAGGAAAATAGAGCAAGAATTGCTTCAGTTTCCGCAAATTAAAGAGGTTTGGTACCAAAAATCGTTGGTACATTTGATGAATGAAAATATTCGTAAAATCACTCTGATTTTACTTGGATTTGCTGCCTTGTTGCTGTTTATTTCCATTGTTTTAATCAACAATACAATACGCCTGTCGGTGTATTCCAAGCGTTTTATTATCAACACCATGAGGTTGGTAGGAGCCACAAGGTATTTTATTCGTGGGCCCTTCCTTCGAACGAGTGCATTGCATGGAATATACAGTGGCCTTTTTGCCAATGCCATGTTGTTTGCGGTTATTTATCTTGTTGGTAATGAGTTTCCCGAAATCAGTGTATTTACCGACCCCTTTGTCATGGGAATTTTAACGAGTGGAATTATTATTGTAGGTATCGTAATCTCATTCTTTTCAACCCTGTTTGCAGTGAATAAATATTTACGAATCAGTACAGATAAATTATATTTTTAAATCCATATACAATGGCCGAAAAAAAATCAAACAAACTTACATTTGCCATCCCGAAAGATAGTTATAAGCATTTACTGATCGGATTTGGAGTCGTTATTATCGGCTTTTTGCTTATGATGGGAGGTGGCTCAGATAATCCGGAGGAATTTAGCCGCGAGATTTTTTCTTTTCGCCGCATAACACTTGCACCCCTTTTTGTTCTGGCTGGTTTTATATACATTATGTGGGCCATTATGCGCAAACCCAAAAAGAAAGAGGATTAATAAGCAGAAGAAGAAATGGAGTGGATTGAAGCGCTGATTCTGGGGTTGATCCAGGGACTTACTGAGTTTTTGCCTGTATCGAGCAGTGGACACCTTGAAATTGGAAAACACTTATTGGGTGTTGAGGCCCGTGAGAGCCTTATGTTTACTGTAGCGGTACACGGCGCTACCGTTTTGAGCACCATTGTGGTTTTCAGACATGACCTGGCTGAGATTATAAGTGGTACCCTCAAATTTCAGTGGAATAAAGAAACCAAATACGTTTTTTATATCATGCTTTCCATGGTTCCTGTGGCTATAATAGGGCTCTTTTTTAAAGATAATGTGGAGCAGTTTTTTGGAGGTGAGAATCTTGTTTTTGTAGGCGCTATGCTTTTGGTTACGTCAGCGCTGTTGGCTTTTGCCCATTTCTGGAGAAGTGGAAAGCGGGAGATTAAACCCGGAAATGCCTTTGTTATTGGTATAGCCCAGGCATTTGCTGTTTTGCCCGGTATTAGCCGGTCCGGGGCCACCATCTCTACCGGCCTGCTCTTGGGAGTTGATAAAAAGCGCATAGCACGTTTCTCATTCTTAATGGTGCTGATCCCCATACTGGGTGAGAATTTTCTCGATTTAGTAAGTGGAGAAATGACAGCAAATAGTGAAATTGGCACACTACCGCTGCTCGTAGGATTTGTAGCAGCATTTTTGTCTGGTTGGCTGGCCTGCCGCTGGATGATCAATATTGTAAAACGCGGTAAACTTATTTGGTTTGCTGTTTATTGCGTAGTTGTGGGTAGCATAGCCATTATTGCCGGATAATTATGGATATAGATACAATCAGGGAAGTTTACCGTTCGGGAAGGGTTGTTTTAATTAATAAACCACTGCATTGGACCTCTTTTGACGTAGTAAACAAAATCAGATGGCACCTGACCCGTGCCCTCGAAATAAAGAAAATTAAGGTGGGCCATGCCGGTACACTTGATCCGCTTGCTGGCGGGTTGCTTATTGTTTGTATTGGCAAAGCCACAAAAATGATTGAATTTATACAGGATGCACCTAAAACCTATGTGGCGGGTATTGACCTGGGTGCTACAACACCGTCGTACGATCTTGAGACAGAAATTGATCAGGAATATCCTGTAGATCATATTACAGAGCAGTTGGTTGAGAATGTGTTGAACGAATTTAAAGGATCGCAAATGCAAATGCCTCCTGTTTTTTCAGCAAAAAAAGTTAATGGAAAACCAGCCTATGAATACGCAAGAAAAAACATTGATGTGGCATTAAAAGCAAAAAATGTGTTTTTTCATGAAATTGATTTGCAGTATTTTGAACCAAAACATATAAATGTACGTATTAAATGCAGCAAGGGTACTTACATTAGGTCATTTGCCCACGACCTTGGCAAAAAACTCAATAGTGGTGCATATTTGCAAGAATTAACAAGAACAGCAATCGGGCAATTTTCATTGGATGATGCCTGGTCGCTTGATCAATATATCAATAAAATTAATCGATTAAACAAATATAAAGTTGGTGAGTTATGAAGTTGTCCCAGTTTAATTACAAACTACCAGAAGAGCTAATAGCTCTACATCCTGCCCATAACCGTGATGAATCGCGTTTGATGGTTGTTCATCGCGACAGCGGTAAAATTGAGCATAAGGTATTTAAAGATGTGCTCAACTATTTCAAAGAGGATGATGCCATGATTTTTAATAATACCAAGGTTTTTCCTGCCCGTCTTTATGGCAATAAGGAGAAAACAGGTGCTAAAATCGAGGTCTTTTTGTTGCGCGAATTAAATCGCGATCAGCGTTTATGGGACGTCTTGGTAGACCCGGCGCGGAAAATACGTATTGGCAATAAGCTCTATTTTGGTGAGAATAATTCACTTGTTGCAGAAGTTATTGATAATACCACCAGTCGTGGACGTACTTTACGTTTTTTATTCGACGGACCGTATGAGGAGTTTAAGAAAACACTTTATGCCCATGGCGAAACGCCGCTGCCAAAATTTATTAAAAGAGAGGTCAAAGAAGAAGATCGGGATCGTTATCAAACCATTTATGCCAAACATGAAGGTGCAGTAGCAGCTCCTACGGCCGGCATGCATTTTAGCCGCGAGCTCATGAAGCGTTTGGAGATTTTAGGTGTAAATTTTGGTTTTGTTACCCTGCATGTGGGATTGGGTAATTTTAGAACTGTAGAGGTTGAAGATTTAACGAAACATAAAATGGATTCGGAGCAAATTCTCATTACCGATGATGCTGCTAATATTGTGAACAGTGCCCGGGAGCGCAAAAGTAGTATTTGCGCCGTAGGTACAACCGTTATGCGTACGCTGGAGAGCTCTGTTTCGACTAACGGTATGGTAAAGCCATATGATGGCTGGACCAACAAATTTATTTTTCCGCCTTATGAGTTTAGTGTAGCTGATAGCATGATTTCAAATTTTCATTTGCCGCTTTCAACTTTATTAATGATGGTAAGCGCATTTGGAGGTTATGATCTTATCAAAGATGCATACCAGACTGCAATTAAGGAGAAATATCGTTTTGGTACTTATGGCGATGCCATGCTTATTTTATGATAATTTGACGCGATTTTTATCATAAAAAAAACCTGACGTGGCAACGTCAGGTTTTTTGGTTTTATAGGCTTTTCTATAGTGTTTTTTTCACTTCAACTTCCTTAAATGACTCTACCATGTCGCCAACTTTAATATCGTTAAAATTCTCGATATTCAGGCCACATTCGTATCCTGAAGCAACTTCTTTAACGTCGTCTTTGAATCGTTTAAGTGAACCGAGTTCTCCGGTATAAACCACAATTCCTTCGCGAATAAGTCGTACTTTAGAGTTGCGGTATATTTTTCCTTCGCGCACTATACATCCGGCTACTTTACCAACTTTAGTGATTTTGAATACGGTCAGCACTTCTGCAGTACCGGTCACTTCCTCTTTGATGTCTGGAGAAAGCATACCTTCCATTGCATCTCTGATTTCGTTGATGGCATCGTAAATAACGGAATATAGTCTGATGTCGATTTCCTCTCTTTCTGCAAGTTTGCGTGCAGCTATTGACGGACGTACCTGGAACCCAACAATAATTGCGTTCGATGCTGCAGCAAGCAGGATATCTGATTCAGATATTTGTCCCACACCTTTGTGGATAACATTTACCTGTATTTCTTCAGTAGAAAGCTTAATCATTGAATCGGCGAGCGCTTCAATAGAACCATCCACATCACCTTTTACAATAATGTTAAGTTCCTGGAAGTTACCAATGGCAATACGTCTGCCGATTTCGTCAAGTGTAATGTGTTTTTGTGCGCGTAAGCCCTGCTCTCGTTGTAATTGCTCACGTTTATTGGCAATATCTTTGGCTTCGGCGTCGCTTTCCATAATGTTGAATTTGTCACCTGCCTGCGGTGCGCCGTTCAGACCAAGAATCTGAACCGGTACTGCCGGGCCAGCTTCTTCTATGCGTGCGCCACGCTCGTTATACATAGCTTTTATGTGGCCATAGTATGAGCCGGCCAGAATAATGTTGCCAATTTGCAGTGTACCTGCTTCTACAAGCACTGTGGCTACATATCCGCGACCTCTGTCGAGTGAGCTTTCAATTACGGTTCCTGTAGCTTTCTTGTCTGCATTAGCTTTCAGATCGAGTAGTTCAGCTTCGAGCAATACTTTTTCAAGCAATTCCTCGATATTAACGCCATTTTTTGCCGATATATCTTGTGACTGATATTTACCACCCCATTCTTCGACCAAAAGGTTCATTTGCGCCAGCTCTTCTTTGATTTTTTCTGCACTTGCACCGGGTTTGTCAATTTTGTTTATGGCAAACACAATTGGTACACCTGCTGCCTGGGCGTGGTTAATAGCCTCTTTAGTTTGAGGCATAATATTGTCATCAGCTGCAATGATGATAATCGCCACATCGGTAATTTGGGCTCCGCGGGCACGCATTGCTGTAAATGCTTCGTGACCTGGTGTGTCCAAAAATGTGATGCGCTTGCCATCATCAAGTTTTACATTATATGCACCAATGTGCTGCGTAATACCACCTGCTTCACCGGCAATAACGTTTTCTTTACGTATATGGTCAAGCAATGATGTTTTTCCATGGTCTACGTGACCCATGACTGTAACAATTGGTGGGCGTGGAGTGAGTTCTTCCGGATCGTCTTCTTCCTCCGTTTCAATTGCATCAAGTACTTCGGCACTTACAAATTCTACTTTGTAATTGAACTCATCTGCTACAAGCGACATTGTTTCTGCATCAAGACGTTGGTTGATTGAAACAAAAAGTCCGAGATTCATACAGGTGGCAATAACATCTGTGGCCGGAACGTTCATCATGTTGGCCAGCTCATTTACCGAAACAAATTCGGTAACTTTAAGGATGTTCTTATCCTGTTCCTGTTGCTGTATTTCTTCTTCCTGCTTGCGCTGAACAGCATCACGTTTATCACGACGATATTTGGCACCCTTACTTTTACCTTTTGAGGTTAATCTTGAGAGGGTTTCCTTAATTTGCTTTTGTACGTCCTCCTCATTTACCTCAGGTCTTGTAGGTTTTTTCTTTCTCTTTTTCTTCGGGAAATCCTTTTTGTCGGTGTGTTGCTTTTGGCGCTGCTTGTTATCATTGCGCTCCTTGTTTACGTCAACCTTATCTTTACGGATGCGTTTTCTGCGCTTTTTCTTTTTGCGCGAATCATCTTGATTCTTAGGCTGTTCTTTAGGTAAGTCAATTTTACCAACTACGGTCGGACCAGAAAGCTTTTCAACTTTCGATTCTATAAAGTCGCTATCTTTTTCCTCTTTTTTGGGAGCCTGTTTCTTCTCTGGCTCTTTCTTGGGTTTCTCCTGCTCAGCAGATTTGGGCGTTGGTTTTGCTTTCTTAGGCTGAGGGGCCTCTTTTTGCTTTTTAGCTTCTGGCTTTGGCGCTTCTTTAGGTTTAGATTGAGCTGGTTTCTCCTTTTCAGGTTGTGCCTTACTCTTTTCCTTTTTCTCAGTAGACTTATCTTCTGACTTCTTCTTCGGACGCGCCTTTTTTACATTGTCCAGGTTAATTTTTCCAACAACTTTAGGTTGGTTCTCCTGCTTTTCTTCTTTCGTACTTTCAGGTTTTTCCTCTTTCGGTTGTTCCTGCTTTTTGCTGGAAGTATCCTCTTTTTTCTCCTCTTTTACTTCTTCCTTCTTCTCTTCTTCTTTTGCTTCTGGCGATGCAGTTTTTCCTGAGCTCAGGTCTTTAATCATCACCTCATCTCCCTCCTCGTCGTCCTCTTCGTTGTCTTCTTCTTTTTTGTCGATTGTTACCACTTCCGGGTTTGACCTATGGGTGCCAAGACTCAGTTTTTCTGATTCTTTTTTCATTTTACCGTCCTGGCTGTATTCAGCCACCAGCATGTCATATACCTCCGGACTTATCTTTGTGTTAGGATTTGCCTTGATATCAAGTCCTTGTTTATCAAAGAAATCGATAATGGTAGAAATCCCCACATTTAATTCCTTGGCAACTTTACTTAAACGTATCGACTTTTTGCCTTGTGTCATATATTGTCCTTAACTTTATTTTGCGAATATAATAGGAATTATTATAAATTCTCCAAAATTATTCGAATTCAGCCTTTAATATGTTGAGAACGTCGTCAATCGACTCTTCTTCCAGGTCAGTTCTCGACATTAATTCATCTTTTGGTATTTCAAGTACAGATTTGGCTGTGTCGCAACCTATACCTTTGAGTGTATCAATTACCCAACCGTCAATTTCATCAGAAAATTCTTCCAGATCCACATCTTCGTCATCTTCAGCAAGCTCACGGTAAACATCGATTTCGTAACCGGTGAGTAAACTTGCAAGCTTAATGTTGCTTCCGCTTTTGCCGATGGCCAGTGAAACCTGATCGGGCATAAGGTAAACATCGGCTTTGCTGTTTTCCTCATCGATTTTAATGGTTGATATTTTGGCCGGACTTAATGACCTTGAAATATACAATTGTAAATTATTGGTGTAATTAATGACATCGATGTTTTCGTTTCTTAACTCACGCACAATGCCATGTATTCTGGCCCCTTTCATACCCACGCAGGCGCCTACAGGATCGATGCGGTCGTCGTATGACTCCACAGCAACTTTGGCGCGTTCGCCCGGCATACGCACAATTTTTTTAATTGTAATAAGACCGTCAAATATTTCAGGTACTTCAAGTTCGAACAGGCGCTCCAGAAATTCTGGTGCTGTACGTGAAAGAATAATAAAGGGGTTGTTGTTTTTAAACTCAACCTTAATTACAACTGCACGTACGCTGTCGCCTTTGCGGAAGTAGTCTGAAGGTATTTGCTCTTCTTTTGGTAAGATAAGCTCATTGCCTTCGTCATCTACAATGAGAATTTCGCGCTTCCATACCTGGTAAACTTCTCCGGTGATGATTTCGCCTATGCGATCTTTGTATTTCCCGAAAATGTGCTCTTTCTCAAGCTCCAGAATACGCGAAGTTAAATTCTGGCGAATTGAAAGAATGGCTCTGCGACCAAAATCTTCAATGGTTACTTCGTCTGTTACTTCTTCACCAACTTCGTAGTCTTCATCAATTTTTTTAGCGTCAGATAATTTTATCTGCGTGTATTCATCCTCAAACTCATCGTCTGCTACTACGTCGCGGTTGCGCCAGATTTCGAAGTCACCTTTATCAATGTTGATAATGATGTCGAAGTGTTCATCGCCACCATAATGTTTACGCAAAACATTGCGAAATACATCCTCTAAAACACGCATCATGGTAGCTCTGTCAATATTCTTGAGCTCTTTGAATTCCAGAAAAGTATCAATCAAATTTACGTTCTGCATGGTTACAAATTTTTTAAAAACGAATGATTGTTTTCGCCGAGGCTATATGCTCCAGCGATATGGCCTCATTATTTATCTTTTTTTCTTTTTTCTTTTTACCGGGTTCTTTGTAGGTTTCTTCGTACTGCAAGACAATTTCATTCTCTTTAACTTCTGTGATTTTACCCTCAAATGTGGTACCGTCCTTTAAAATCACTCTTACTTCCTCTCCCTTATGTTTCTCGTATTGCTCAATAACCTTAAAAGGCTGGTCGAGCCCGGGCGAAGAAACCTGCAATTCGAAATCTTCCTGATCGCGATCGAGTTTTGATTCGATGAATCTTGATACCCGAACACATTCATCTATCGGCATGCCCTCGAACCCATCTATGTATACGAAGATTTTATTGTCATTGGTTGCTTTTATTTCTACCAAAAAACTATCAGTGTCCTCAATGGCCTCATTAACAATCTTCGTTATGGTTGTTTTGTCTAACATAATGATAAAAAATTAGGGGACTATTGCCCCCCAAAAACTTTTTCTTGCGTTTTACGGTGCAAAAATACAAATAAATAAAAACAAAAAAAATATTTGTCTGAAAATTAATGATTTTAACTTTATGTCTTCAATTCAAAACCATTGTTTTATGTCAATAATACGCAACCGAAAAATTCTTAATGACCCGGTTTATGGCTTTATAAATATTCCAGATGGACTGCTTTACGAAATCATACACCATCCTTATTTTCAGCGGCTACGCCGAATTCGCCAACTTGGAATGAGTTACCTGGTTTATCCGGGAGCTACGCACACCAGGTTTCTACACACGTTGGGAAGCTTTCATCTTACCAATACAGCCTTGTCAATACTTAAAGAAAAAGGTGTTTCCGTTTCTGATCAGGAATCAGAAGCAGTATTGGCGGCTATATTGCTGCATGATATTGGCCATGGCCCCTTTTCTCACGCTTTGGAAGATTTAATCGTACCCAATATCAGGCACGAAGAACTTTCATTGGCCTACATGCAGTTTTTTAACAGGAAGTACAATGGGGCACTTGACAAGGCCATTGATATATTTTCAGGAGGATACAAGCATAAGTTTTTGCACGCATTGGTGAGTTCCCAGCTTGATGCCGATAGACTGGATTACCTGAAGCGGGATAGTTTTTTTACAGGCGTTTCTGAAGGGGTAATCAGCACCGATCGCATCATAAAAATGCTCAACGTAGTTGACGATGAGTTGGTGGTTGATATCAAAGGTATTTATTCGGTAGAGAAGTTTTTAATTGCCAGACGCCTAATGTACTGGCAGGTGTATTTGCACAAAACCGTGGTGTCTTCAGAAATGCTTTTACGCAACATTATCATCCGCGCAAGGGAACTAACAATGAAAGGTAAGAAATTGTGGGGGCCACCGGCTTTAATTTTTTTCCTCTCGAATACACAATTTATTTTAGATGATAAAATGCTGGAGCATTTTGCTATGTTGGATGACGATGATATGACCGCTTCATTAAAAATTTGGCAGTATGACGAAGATCCTGTGTTGAGCCGGTTATGTGCCATGTATATTCAGCGTAATTTATTTAAAATAAGGTTGCAAAGTGAGCCATTTACAACAGAAGAGATTGCCAGATTAAAGCAGCGTGTATCAGAAACTTTTAACCTCGCCCCGGAGGAAGCAGCTTATTTCGTTGTTTCCGATATGTTGACAAATAATGCTTACAAACCCGATAGCGGAATCATCAAAGTGCTGAACAAAGATGGTTCAACTTCCGATTTGGCCGACGTTTCAGACATGTTCGACCATGAGATTTTGTCGCAAACCGTTAAAAAATACTTCCTTTGCTTCCCGCGAGAATTAGCCTAAATTTATTACTTTTGTTGTGAACACGTGAGTGATAGATAATTTGAATCAAAAGCTTATTTAAAAGATTAACCCAATGATGGAATTTACAGCCGCCCAAATTGCTGAAGCACTTCAGGGAAAAGTTGAAGGCGACGAAAATGTGAAAGTAAATAATGTGGCACCAATAGAACAGGGAAAACCCGGAACACTTAGTTTTTTATCTAATCCAAAATATACTGAATATATTTATGGTACTGAGGCCAGTATTGTGATTGTAAATGAAGATTTTAAGCCGGAGAAACCAGTTAAGGCTGCACTTATTAAGGTGCCCGACGCTTATCAGGCATTTGCCACGTTACTGAGTATGTACGAGCAAGCTAAGCCAGTCCCTGAGGGCATTGATTCAATGAGTAAAATTGATGATACTGCCAAAGTCGGAGAAAAAGTATTTGTAGATACATTTGCTGTTATTGGTAAGAATGCTAAAATTGGCGATCGTGTGCAAATTCATGCGCAGGCTTATGTAGGCAATAATGTGACTATTGGAGCAGGTACAATTATTTACCCGGGTGTGAAAATTTATCACGATTGTGTTATAGGAAAACAGGTAACCATACATGCCGGAGCCGTTATTGGGGCCGATGGTTTTGGTTTTGCACCCAAGAAAGGCGAAAACTACCAGAAAATACCGCAAATTGGCAATGTAGTGCTGGAAGATCACGTGGAGATTGGGGCCAATACCTGTATTGACCGGGCTACGATGGGTTCAACAATTATTCGTGAAGGCGTAAAACTCGATAACCTTATTCAGGTTGCCCACAATGTAGAAATTGGTCACCATACGGTTATGGCCTCCCAGGTTGGAATTAGCGGATCGACCAAGATAGGTAAGGATTGTATGTTTGGCGGACAAGTTGGTTTAGCCGGCCATATTAATATTGGTGATAATGTAAAAGCCGGTGCGCAGGCCGGAATTAGCGGAAACATTAAAGATAACCAAACAGTGCTGGGCTCACCTGCTATTAGTTACATCCGTGAACGTAAGGCCATGGCTGTTTACAGGAACTTACCCGAGCTTTGGCGTAAATTAAACGATTTAGAGCAAAAACTTAATAATTAAAAATTGATGCATTAAATGCGTATGCACAGGTTCATTCATATCTCTTTGTTGCTGCTTTTTGCTGTAGCTTGCTATCAAAGCAATGCCCAGGTATATGAGCTTTACAAAGGAGATACGATTAATCGTGTAGATGCACAGATGCGCAAACAGGGGCAATGGATTTATTTTTACGATGATGCACGAACCCAGGTAAAGATGCGGGGTGAATTTGTGAATAATAAACGTGTTGGCCTTTGGGTGAAATATTACGAAAATGGTAACCGAAAACATGAAGTTACTTATCAAAAAGGTAAAACAATTGGCCCTGCAAGATTTTATTACAAAAATGGTATAATCAGAGAAGAAGGAAAATGGGTTGTAAAGCATTGGGTCGGCGAATACCGGTATTACCATGAAAACGGTAAATTGTCATATGAGTTCTTTTATAATGGAGAGGGAGAGCGCACCGGAGCGCAAAATTATTACTATGAATCGGGTGATTTGATGATTAATGGAACCTGGAAAGACGGCAAAAAAACCGGAACACTTACGGAATATTATAAAGATGGTACAGTAAAGTCCGAAAAAGTGTTTGAAGAAGGAAATTATAAGCAGGCGCAAAGCAGTAATTTTGAAAAAGGTGAAAAGCCCGGGGGTGAGATTGTAAAGAAAAAGTCTGAAAAACTAACTTTTACAGGGCAGTACCGGAAAATTGGCCCCACGGGTTTGCTGTTGCAACGCGGATATTTTAAAGACGGTGAATTGTATAATGGTAAATGGCACTTTTATGATGTAAACGGTAATAGATACATGACCAAGGTGCTTGAGGAGAAAAAGGTTGTGAAAGTTATTGAATACGATGATCAGGATACTACTCCCACTGAAAAAACACCTGAAAATTAACTATTGTAATAGAATCCAGGTGTTTAATCTCCACTCAAAACATTTTGTTATTCAGCTAATTTGAAATTATCGTGCCATAAGCATTAATTTATTGCGGAAGCTTTATAATTTTGTGCTCTAATCCAAATTAATCAAATAGACAACTATGTCGCAGGATTTTACAATTTACAATACACTGAGTCGAAAGAAGGAAATTTTTAAACCTATAACCCCCGGTTATGTGGGTATGTATGTGTGTGGTCCGACTGTATACGGTGAAGCCCACTTAGGACATGCCCGGCCGGCCATTACATTTGATTTACTGTTTCGTTATCTCAGACATTTGGGTTATAAGGTACGCTATGTGCGAAATATAACAGATGTTGGGCACCTGGTTGACGATGCTGATGAAGGAGAAGATAAAATTGAGAAAAAGGCACGCCTTGAGCAACTTGAGCCTATGGAGATTGTGCAGCAGTACACTGTAGGTTACCATAAAAACATGGAGCAACTCAATACGCTGCCACCCAGTATCGAACCCCGTGCAACCGGCCATATTATGGAGCAAATTG
The DNA here is from genome assembly GCF_035268865.1 of Salinivirga sp. Taxonomy (GTDB): domain Bacteria; phylum Bacteroidota; class Bacteroidia; order Bacteroidales; family Salinivirgaceae; genus Salinivirga. The sequence goes on from NZ_DATFKB010000014.1 coordinate 19,613, forward strand.
ATGCGGTAAAAAGAATTGTTGAGCAGGGTTACGGTTATGAAGCAGAGGGATCAGTCTATTTCGATGTGGAAAAATACGCCAAAGACCACGATTACGGAAAACTATCAGGACGCAAACTTGAAGACATGCTCGAGAATACGCGTGAGCTCGAAGGGCAATCGGAGAAAAAGAGTAGTGCCGATTTTGCATTGTGGAAAAAGGCCGACCATACGCATCTTATGCGATGGGAAGCTCCTTGGAGCGATGGCGTTCCCGGATGGCACATGGAGTGTACAGCTATGAGCACAAAGTACCTGGGAGAGACCTTTGATATACACGGAGGAGGAGCTGATTTGAAATTTCCGCATCATGAAGCAGAAATAGCCCAGAGTGTTGGTGCATATGGCAAAGAATCAGTCAATTATTGGATGCACAATAATCTTATAACCATTAATGGTCAAAAAATGGGTAAGTCACTGGGCAATTTTATTACCCTGAATGAACTCTTCAGCGGTAAACATGAACTGCTCGAGCAGGCATATTCACCCATGACAGTTAGGTTTTTTATTCTTCAGGCACATTATCGCAGCACACTTGATTTTAGTAATGAAGCCCTGCAGGCAGCGCAAAAAGGCTTTGATCGCTTAATGAAAGCAATAGAGTTGTTGCCAGGGCTCAAAGCCTCAGATAATAGCACAATTGATGTTGATAAGCTCATTGCAGATACCTGGAGTGCCATGCAGGACGATTTGAATACCCCGGTGGCCCTGGCTCATTTGTTCGATGGAGTAAAATGGATCAATGCAATTCATGATGGACATCAGAAAGCTACGCAGGCAGACCTTACCAAATTGAGTGATTTTATTAATCAATTTGTTTTTGACGTGCTGGGCTTAACAAACGAAACAGAGAAAGAGCAGAGTAGTGGTGATGATAAGCTTAATGAGGTGATAACCCTGTTGCTTAACTTGCGCAACGAGGCCAAAGCAGCTAAAGATTATGCCACGGCTGATAAAATACGCGATCAACTTAAAGAAATCGGAGTTGTTGTAAAAGACAAAAAAGACGGTTTTGAATGGGAAATAGTAGAGTGAGAAATAACGAAAAACAATAAATATGAAGCGAATCCGCATTAGTGAACTTTTAGAGTCAAAAGAGTTCGGGAAAGAAGTAACTATAATGGGATGGGTAAAAACCATCAGAGGAAGTAAAAATGTGTCATTTATTGCATTAAATGATGGTTCGTGTTTAAAGAATATGCAGATTGTAGCCGATGCAGAGAAGATTCCGGCTGAAATTACAGAGCGTATTCATACAGGCGCAGCACTTAAAGTCGTAGGTGAGCTTGTTGAGTCTCAGGGAAAAGGGCAAATCAACGAAATTCAGGCCGGCACTATAGACGTATTGGGAGAAGCTGATCCAGATCATTTTCCAATTCAGCCAAAGCGTCATAGCCTGGAATTTTTAAGAGAAAATGCCCATTTGCGTTTCCGTACCAATCTTTTTGGCGCCATAACCCGGGTTCGCCACCATATGATATTTGCTATACACAAATTTTTCAACGATCGTGGGTTCTATAATATCCACTCACCTATCGTTACCGGTAGCGATGCAGAAGGTGCCGGAGAAATGTTCCAGATTACAACCCTGGACCTGAAAAACCCACCAAAAACAGATGACGGTGAAATTGATTTTAGTAAAGATTTTTTCGGGAAAGCCACTAATTTAACTGTTTCAGGTCAGCTCGAAGCTGAATTAGCTGCATTAGCCATGTCGCAGGTTTATACTTTTGGACCCACTTTCAGAGCCGAAAATAGTAATACCAGCCGTCACCTTGCTGAGTTCTGGATGATTGAACCCGAAGTGGCCTTTGCCGATATCGTTGATAATATGGATCTGGCAGAAGATATGCTTAAATATTTGGTGCAATATGCCCTGGACAACTGCAAAGAAGATTTGGAGTTTTTGCAGCAGCGCCTGGCAAATGAGGATAAGCAGAAACCTCAGAATGAGCGTTCAATGCCACTGATAGAAAAGCTTAACTTTGTGCTTGAAAACAACTTTGAGCGCATTACCTATACCGATGCCATTAATATTTTGAAAAATTCGAAACCCAACAAAAAGAAAAAATTTAATTACGTGATTGAGGAGTGGGGTGCCGATATTCAATCGGAGCATGAGCGGTATTTGGTAGAAAAACATTTTAAAAAGCCGGTAATTATAACCGATTATCCGAAAGACATCAAAGCATTCTACATGAAGCAGAATGATGATGACAAGACTGTTGCCGCAATGGATGTCCTTTTTCCTCAAATTGGTGAAATTATAGGAGGTTCGCAGCGTGAGGAGAATTACGACAAACTCATGAAGCGCATAAAAGAGATGGATATACCAGAGGAAACAATGTGGTGGTTCCTCGATACTCGTAAATACGGGACTGTTCCCCATGCCGGGTTCGGCCTTGGTTTTGAGCGCCTTATGTTGTTTGTGACCGGAATGACAAATATCAGAGACGTAATTCCTTTCCCACGCTTTCCGAAAAGTGCAGAATTTTAATTAATTTTAGCTACAAACCAAATCGATAGATAATCGTTAAATAGAATAAAAGAGACCCATGCTTAAGCAAAGTTTACAGCAAAAATTGTTGCAAAAGTTATCGCCGCAGCAAATTCAATTAATTAAGCTGCTGGAGGTACCTACGTTGCAGCTTGAGCAACGGGTGAAAAAGGAGATCGAAGAAAACCCTGCGCTCGAAGAGGGCAATGATAATTACGAGGATGAATATCAGCAGGAAGACGACTACCAGGAAGATGATTCGGGAGATGAGTTTTCTATGGACGATTACATAGAGGACGATGAAATACCGAATTATAAGCTACAGGCCTCGAATTATTCCAAAGACGATGAGCACAAGGAAATACCATACTCCGAAGGAGCATCGTTTCATGAGTTTTTGCGCAATCAGCTTAGTCTTAAGGTTAGTTTGGATGAGCAGAATCGCACATTGGCCGAGTATATTATTGGCAATATAGATGATGATGGGTACCTAAGGCGCAACCTTAAAAGTATAGTCGATGACCTTGCTTTTTCGCAGGGTATTCGCACCAATGAGACCGACCTTTTTATGTTGCTCAAGAAAATTCAGGAGCTTGATCCGCCCGGCGTAGGCGCCAGAGACTTACAGGAATGCCTCCTTTTACAAATTGAAAGGAAAGATTTTGAAAAAGAGTCGGTGAAATATGCCGAAAAAATATTGCGACACCATTTTGTAGAGTTTACAAAAAAACATTACGAAAAAATTATAAAGCGTCTCAATATAAGTCGTGATCAGCTTAAGGAAGCACTCGATGAAATTTTGCATTTGAATCCAAAACCGGGTGGCGCATTTAGCGATCCTTCTGCAGCCAATGTACATGCCATAATTCCCGACTTTATACTTGATAATAATAACGGTAAACTTGAATTGTCGCTGAATTCCCGTAACGTACCAGAGCTCCATGTGAGCCAAACTTACGCCGACATGTTAAAGGCCTTTGCCAAAGACAAAAAGAGCCGAACCAAACAGGATAAAGAAGCCATAACCTTTGTAAAGCAGAAACTGGATTCGGCCCGCTGGTTTATTGATGCTATTCAGCAAAGGCAGGCCACGCTTTTACTTACGATGAATGCAATTCTGGAATACCAGTACGAATATTTTCAGGATGGGGATGAGCGTAAGCTCAAGCCAATGATTCTGAAAGATATAGCAGAAGAAACGGGCCTTGACATCTCAACAATCTCACGTGTGGCCAACAGTAAGTATATTCAAACGGATTTTGGTATATTTCCATTAAAATCATTCTTTTCTGAGGGTATGCAAACTGAAGACGGCGAAGAGGTATCCACGCGTGAAATTAAAAACATTCTAAAAGATTGTATCACCAACGAGAGTAAGAGCAAGCCGCTTACTGACGAAAAACTCACAAATATTTTGAAGGATAAAGGCTACAAAATCGCACGGCGTACAGTCGCAAAATACCGCGAGCAGCTGGATATACCCGTAGCCCGTTTGAGAAAGGAAGTGTAAATGTTAAAGCAATTAGCCAAAGCCATATCCATAATACTTCACCCTGTGTTGATGCCAACACTGGGTTTGTTTGTTATTTTCAGTTCATCGTATTATATGAGTATGATGCCGCAAAAAGGGCAGGATGTAACCTACCTGATTGTTTTTGTGAGCACATTTCTTTTACCGGTCATCATGATGTCACTTTTTTTGCTTCGCAAAGTGATAAAATCATTTGAAATGACGCAAACCCAGGAACGCTTTGTCCCGTTTCTTGTTACTGCAATTTTTTATTTCTTCTCTTTTTTCACATTGCATAGACTTAATGCACCAGGATTTATTTCATCGTACATTTTTGGTGCATTTGTCATTGTTTTTTTTATATCTATCATTACTGTGAAATGGAAAATTTCAGCACATGCAGCAGGCCTTGGTGGCATGATTGGGATGATATTAGCGCTTTCAGATTTGTACCATGCTCATAATCCTCATTTTTTTATACAGGCAATAGTTGCTGCGGGACTGGTGGGAACGGCCAGGTTGTTTCTTGGTACCCACACCATAAAACAGGTAGCAGGAGGTTTTGCGCTAGGTTTTGTGGTTATGCTGACCACAATTTATCTTTATCCTATTTAATTGTTTCGCCCAAACCTGATATGGCTTATTTCGCAAAAGTTTGCGGAATACAATTGTATATTGTTTAATTGCCAGATTCTACTAAATAAATACGAATTAATACAGGTAACTGAGATAATTCATTGAATTTTTCAGTAATTTGTATGTCATAAATGTTTCTATATGGCAAAAAAGAAAAAGAAGAAAAAAGGAAAGTCGTTGAATAAACGGCAAATAAAAAATATGGTTGTCCAGTTTTTAGAAGACAATCCTACAAAAAGCTTTAACTATAAACAGGTATGTAAAGCCCTGAGGTTAACCGGACAGGATAAACGAATACTTGTTAACAAGGCTTTGGATGATTTGACTAATGAAGGAATGGCGAAAATGTCCAAAAGAGGGAGTTATAAACTCAATAAAGCCGGAGCCTATATTACCGGGCGCATTCATTTAAACAGGAAAAGGCCTGCCACACTCATTAGCGAAGATATTGGAGAGGAGATTATGATATCGCAGGGTAATTTGAATCATGCCCTTCACAACGATATTGTGAAGGTTTTTATTTATGCCCGGAAGCGTAAAATGAGCGAAGGAGAAGTAATCGAAATTGTTGAGCGAGCCAAAGAGCAGTTCGTCGGAATTTTAAAAGTATCGAAACACTATGCTTTTCTTATTCCAGATAGCCCACAGATGCCTTATGATATTTTTATTCCACCTGCTTCAATTGGTGAAGCGCGTGATAACGATAAGGTAGTTGCCACTATTAAGGAGTGGCCTGCCGAAGCAAAAAATCCCGTCGGGAAAATTGTGGAGGTGCTGGGGCAGGCCGGCGAACATAATGCCGAAATGCACGCCATACTTGCGGAGTTCGAGTTGCCATTCAAATTTCCGGATAAGGTACTGGAACAGGCTGAGAAAATTTCCGATGCCATTGATGCATCAGAAATAAAAAAACGCACAGATTTTCGCGATGTGCTTACTTTTACCATTGACCCGGCCGATGCTAAAGATTTTGACGATGCCATATCTATTAAAAGGCTAAAAAATAACCATTGGGAAGTGGGCGTACATATTGCCGATGTTACCCATTACGTAACACCCGGGACTGTGCTCGATAAGGAAGGCTACGATCGTGCTACTTCCATTTATCTCGTCGACAGGGTTGTGCCTATGCTCCCTGAGCGATTGAGCAATGGTGTGTGCTCGCTTAGGCCAAATGAAGATAAACTTTGTTTTGCAGTAGTTTTTGAAATGGATGATGATGCCAATGTGTTGAAATATTATATTGACCGTACCATTATAAACTCAGACCACAGACTGGCCTATGAAGATGCGCAGGAAATGATTGAAACCGGTGAGGGGAAACTTGCCAACGAAATGGTAAAGCTTAATGACCTTGCACAAATACTGCGTAAACGACGCTATAAGGATGGCTCCATTAATTTCGAAAGAAAAGAGGTGAAGTTTAACCTGAAAGATGACGGCACGCCCACCGGCGTATATTTTAAGATCAGTAAGGAGGCAAATCAACTTATTGAGGAGTTTATGTTACTTGCCAACCGCACTGTTGCCAATCACATCAAAGTGTTGTCGCAGGGCCGTAAAAAGGCCTTTGTATACCGTATTCATGATAAACCCAACCCTGAAAAACTTCAGCACCTTTCGCGATTTGTAAAAAGATTTGGATACCAGGTAGAAACCGAAAGCAAATCTAAAATTGCAAAGTCGCTCAATAATATGATTGATGATGCCAAAGATAAACCTTACAGACATCTTATTGAGGTGCTGTCGGTGCGTTCTATGGCCAAGGCTGTTTATTCAACTTTTAATATTGGGCACTATGGTCTGGCATTCGATTATTACACCCATTTTACTTCACCCATTCGCCGATACCCCGATATGATGGTGCATCGCCTGTTAGCTGACTATCTGGATGGGGCAAAATCTTATCCAACACAAAAACTAGAAGACCGGTGCGACCACTGCTCCGATATGGAACAAAAAGCGGTTGCGGCCGAGCGCGCTTCAATTAAATATAAGCAGGTAGAGTTTATGCGCGACCAAATGGGAGAGGAGTTCAATGGTATTATTTCTGGTGTAACCAATTGGGGAATGTACGTTGAGGTAAGTGAAAATGGTTGCGAAGGATTGGTTTCATTGCAGTCGCTCGACGATGATTATTATATCTTTGATGAAGAAGAGATGGCCATAATCGGAAATCAACATAAACGTAAGTACCAATTAGGCGATGAAGTACGAATACAGGTTGCAGGAGCCAACTTGTTGAAAAAGCAACTTGATTTTGAACTTATTCGGGAGGAGTAATATATGAAGCATGTAAAGAAGATATTGTCGGGCGGACAAACAGGCGTTGATCAGGGCGCACTAAAAGCTGCCGTGGATGCTGATTTTCCTTATGGCGGATGGTGCCCGCCCGATGAAAGTGATGAAACCGGTACAAAAACGCAGTTTAAACTTTGGCCAACACCTGAGTCATCAGGGGAGTTGGCTCCTGATGTGCCGCGTTCGCAGCGCACAGAATGGAATGTGCGCGATGCCGATGCCACGTTGGTGTTAAGCTCAAAAGATTTGATTAAGGACGCTGGTACGCAATTCACAATACAGGCTGCCAACCAATTTAATAAACCACTTTTACCATTGGCGATTGAGGATCCTGAAAAAGATCGAAAGTTAAAAGAATGGCTTTTAAAACACGATGTCGAAGTGCTTAATATTGCCGGCCCGCCCAGGAGTGTTGCTCCGCAACTTGAAAAATTGTGTTATGAGTGGTTGGTGAGTTTTTTTAGTGAACTGCAGTCAGGCAATTAAGCAAGCTTCGATCGCTGATCAAGTAGTTTATTAATCTCTTCTGTGGTGAGATCTTTTTGCTGTAGCTTTTTGTCGATGGAGTCAAGCGGACTTTCTTCAGTTTGGGTTTCAGGCTGTTTTTCCTGAGGGGTGTCGGGTCTGTTTTTTACTTCCCGGCGCAATTCTGTCAGTAGGTTTTCAAGTAAATCTCTGACTGGTTCTCCCATGTTTTCAAAGGTTTCTTCGTCCATATTGTCACGGATGGAGTCAAAATGGTTTAGCAGAAAATCTACATTTCCATCAATCTCAATGTCAGGATGATCAAAATCACCCTCTTTTCGCAATTGATGATAAAGTGCGATTAATTCGGTTATAAGTTCTTTGAATGGCCTGCGCGACGATTCACTCATTATCAGTTATTTTAATTTTTCTTCGATCCTTATCGATTATTCGAATATAGATATTTCTTATTTTCTCCGGCAAAATTGGTTCCACTTTTTCAGGCCACTCCAGCAAGCAGAGTTCTCCTGATTCAAAATACTCCAATGTGCCAATATTCATGGCTTCTTCGAGATCGTTTAGGCGATAGAAATCGAAATGATAGAGAAGTTTGCCATTGGCGGTCTCATACTCATTAATGAGGTTAAAAGTAGGACTTGCGACCTGTTCTTTTACCTGAAGCGCCTGGCAAATTTCTTTTATGAAAGTTGTCTTGCCCGCTCCCATTTCTCCATAGAATGCCCAAATGGTTTGGCCGTTGGTGTTTTCGAGTAATTCGCGGGCAGCAATTTTTAAATCATCTATATTTTCAATGTGAAACTCCTTTTTCATACCTTAGGTTTTAATACGGCAAACGGTATCAAAAGTTCTTCTAAGGATACTCCTCCGTGCTGAAAAGTGTCTTTATAATATTTAACGTAGTGGTTATAGTTGTTCGGATAGGCTAAAAAATCCTGCTCCTTTGCAAATATAAATTTTGAACTGATATGAGGAGTGGGCAAATAAACATCTTTGGGTTTGGTTACTTCAAAAACCTCTTTTGGGTTATAATTCAGGTTACGGCCATGTTTATAGCGCAGGTTTGTGGTGGTTTTTCGATCGCCTATAACTTTTACCGGATTGTTTATTCTCACTGAACCATGATCGGTTGTAATAACTACTTTAATGCCTTTTTCGCTGGCAATTTTGAGTACTTCGTAGAGGTTCGAATGTTCGAACCACGAAATGGTTAGTGATCGGTATGCAGCTTCATCATTGGCCAGTTCTTTTATAACATCCATTTCAGTACGGGCATGCGATAGCATGTCGACAAAATTGTAGACCAATACGGAGAGCTGATGCTCTGGAATGCGACTGGCTTTTTCTAATATTTTCTGACCATGCGACTGGTTGATGATTTTTTCGTAAAACCATTTGTATTCCTTGCCGAAGCGCCTTAAAGTGTTTGATAGTAGCTCCTCTTCGTGTTGATTTTTTCCACCTTCTTCTTCATCGTTGAGCCACAAATCGGGATATAGTTTTTCAATTTCTGAAGGCATTAAGCCTGCAAAAAGGGCGTTCCGGGCATATTGTGTTGCTGTGGGCAGTATACTCGAAATTATTTCTTCATGCTCAATATCATAAATTTGGGAGAACAGGGGCTTTAACATCCGGTATTGATCCAGCCTTAAATTATCTATTACAATGAGCAGTATTTTCTCTTTGTCAGCCAATGGCAAAACGCGTTGTTTCATCACCTGGTGCACCATAAGTGGTCTGTCCTCATCTCCATGAAACCAATTAGGGTAATTTTTTTTAATAAACTTATAAAATTCTGTATTGGCTGAAGATTTCTGCATTTGCACCACTTCTTCCATCCCTCCCACGCCATTTTGCTGGAGCTCGGTTTCCCAGTATACAATCTTTTCATATACCTTCGCCCAATCCTGAAAGTTGCGGCAATCATTTATTTGCATGCCAATTTGGCTGAAAGCTGATTGGTACGATGAAGTGGTTTTTTCGCTGACAAGTCTTGTGTGGTCTATGTTTTTCTTGAGTGAGAGCAGTATCTGATTTGGATTTACAGGTTTAATGAGGTAGTCCTGAATTTTGCTGCCTATGGCTTCTTCCATAATTTGCTCTTCCTCACTTTTGGTAATCATGACTATGGGCACCTCATTTCGCAGTTCTTTCATGCGCTGCAGGGTTTCTAGTCCTGATATTCCCGGCATGTTTTCGTCCAGAAAAACAATATCGAACACCTCTTCTTGTAATGTTTTTATACCGTCTTCGCCATTGTTGGCTGTGTTAACTTCATATCCTTTCTTTTCCAGAAACAAGATATGTGGTTTTAGTAATTCAATTTCATCATCGACCCAAAGGATTTTAATTGTGCGCATGGTTTTTCTATTAAGAACGTAAAATGTCTGAAATATTATTTATTCACTAGCCTGCTCGCGCCTTTTTACATAATTTTCCTGAAAAAATTCCATATATTGACTGGCCGCCTTTGTTTCGAAGAGCTTTTTGTAATTCTCTTCTGAGATGACAAAATGAATGTAGTTTTTCTTTGAGATATCCTCGTATACTTCTTTAATGTAGTTTATCGATTCGTAGTAGTTCATGGCGTTGTACCATGTAGTAAACGGCTCTACGGTTATAGCCTGATAGTCAGCAGAAAAAACAAAATCCTTCACTTTAAAGTCGAGAATACTGTAATAATCGATATTAAAGTTCGATATGTTAAATTTCACAAGGTTTGCACTGGCTATGCGCGTATCTATAATGCTAACATAATAGTGGGGAACGCGTTCCTGCATTTTGAAGTCCACCTGCACCTCTTTTTTGGTTTTGTCTGCAATGGTTTTTTCTTCTTCTTTTTCTTCCACACCCTGTGGTTTGGTCTGATCGGTAGTCATGTAGCGCACCAGGTCTTTTGCATACGGGGTTTCGTTGCCTGCGGGGAATTGAGTTATATAATCATTAAGATAGGCAACAAAAGTGGCAGAGTCGGCCATGCGACCTTTTGCTATGGTGTTTAACAGTGCAAATTTGCTGTAAAGCTGGTGTTTTGCAAATGCTGTATCAGCCCTTCTGAAATTGTTTATTACCTGCTGGTACTCGCCTTTTTTAAACAGGCGCCATGTCGTACGGTAAAAGAATTTTGCCTGTTGCTCTTTTTCCTGTATTTTTTTAATGTAATCCGGGTTGGTCATTAAACGTGCATAGAGCGATTCCGGATATTGTTGAATAATAATGTTTCGGTATCTTTCGGCCTCCTCGCGCTCCCGCATTTCATCATACATTTTATACATTCGGTAATATACCGTAATATTTTTCTCAAAGCCGGGATATCGACTCAATAATTCTTCGTATGTGTTGGTTGCCTTTGGCAAATCTTCCAGCTTAACTCTATATACATTGCCAAGTTCATAATAAGCATGTTGTATTAAAGAATCTGAAACGGCCAGAGCACTATCTGTAAGTGGTAAGTTTTGCAGATAGTATTTGCGTTTTTTATTGTCGGTAACTTTGGTTGAGTCTTCGCCCTGCGTGTTTTCAGCCATAGGGTCGCTTGTCATTTGGCTCTTGTTGCTTCTGCGCCAATTATCTTCAAGTTCTCTCTGTCCCCACTTTTGTTTAAAAGAGTTCTCTCCCATGCTCACTGCTGTTGGATTGTAAAAATACCATCCTCCTCCCTGCCTTTGACGGGTGTCTTGCTGCTGGTTTTGCATGGCCAGCCTGTTCATACGTTCCTCTTCCATCTGGCGTTTCTCTTCTTCAATAAGGTCTTCAATAATTTGGTCTATTAAGGCTGACCGTTCTGATTGGCTCATTGCAGCAACCCGTTGCAGGCTATCCTGATGTTCGATAGTTGTAATGTGTGTTACAAGCTCGTTGAGGTTTTGAGATTTATTGTAAATTTTTTCGTAGTTGCGACGTTTTTTATCAATGAAACCCATTGCACTATCATAGTACATTTGAGCATTTTTATAGTCGGGTTGTTCAAAATATATATTGGCTACAGCAAGGTATGATTCTGTTTTCTGGTAATTGTTTTGCACCGATACTGCTGCTGATTTCCTGTAGTATTTTAGTGCTTCCGGTATATTATTTTTATTTTCTTCGATCGAACCCAGTGCAAAATATATTTGATCCTGGTACTCTTTATTTTTGTCATCTTTGAGCATTTTTTTCAGCTCTTTCTGGAGGTCCTCTGCCGATCCTTGTGTGGTTCGGTATAATTGTGCCATATTGATGCGTGCATTAAAAACCATTTCATAAATGGGGTTTTTGCGCATTACAATGGCATAGTTTTCATTGGCTTTGTCGTTATTCTGCAGTTCCTGGTATATTTGAGCAAGGATGTAATGATAACGATATTTTTTAGTTTTGTCTTTGGCAAGCGGTATGGCCTTTTCAAGTTGTTTGGCCGCTTCTTTAAATTCGTATTGTTTTTTGTGATATTCTGCTACTGTCAGGTATAATGCTTTGTCCAGCCTTTTGGGGAATTGATTGTCGCCCTGCATAAGTTCGATGAGCTCTTTTGCCCGGTCGAATTTATCCATTTCAAGATAGGTTCTTGTAAGCCATAATTGACCGTCATATTTAATGGGCATCATGGAGTATTCCCTAATTATGAAACGGAATGTTTCTATGGCCTGAAAATATTCGTGCTTATAAAGTTCAGCTTTTCCTTTCAGCAGGTAGGCATCGTCTACGTGTTTACAATATTCGGGTAAGTCGTTAAACTCTCTGTTTTTCCGCTTTCTTTTTTCTGGTCTTGCAGTAATGGAGTGTTTTTTTACCACTTTTGAGGCTTTTTCCTGCACTCTGCCCATGTCGCTGTTTACTACTGTTGCTGCACCATCGTTTGAATAGTAGAAAATATTCAGCATCCTGGCATAATTGTCGTTGGGCTCATCCATTAACCTGTTTTCACCTGATTTAAATGCGTCTTGTGCATTGTACAATGCATTAAAATAGGCTGTGAGGTTATGGTAAGCTCTTCTGATGGCCGTGTTTTTCTCTGTAGAACAAGAATATAGCAGCCCTCCTAAGAGTGCTGCTATAATAACTATATTGCGAATTCTGCGTTTCAAAAGCTTTTGGTTTTGTGGTTCTGAACGTAAAATTAGTACAATTATTTTCTTGTAATTTGTACGGGTTCAGTCGGAGGCAATTCATCATTACGAATATTTACAGCCTCAATTACGTTTTCTGCCAGTTTCGAAAATTGTTTACCTAATATGCTGTCTGTATCGGTCGCGGCTGGTACACCTTTTTCGCCACTTTCCATTACACCCTGTACAATTGGAATCTGTCCGAGTAAACTAAGTCCGTGTTCATTGGCGAAATTTTTGGCGCCATCTTTACCGAAAAGATAATACTTATTGTCCGGTAATTCTTCCGGAGTAAACCAGGCCATATTTTCAACCACGCCAAGCACGGGCACATTAATGGTTTTTTGGTGGAACATGCTCATTGCTTTTTTAACATCGGCAATGGCTACTTCTTGCGGTGTGGAAACCATTATACCCCCGTTCAGCGGCACTGTTTGCACCATGGTAAGATGAATATCGCCTGTGCCAGGAGGTAAGTCCACAACCATATAATCAATTTCTCCCCATTTGGCCTGAAGCAACAGCTGTTTAATTGCACTTGTTGCCATGGCACCACGCCATATTAAGGCATCGTCGGGATTAACAAAAAAGCCAATTGACAGGGTCTTTAGTCCATATTTTTCAATAGGGATGATCATTTCCTGACCATTCTCTTTTATAACCTGTGGCCTTTCGTTTTCAATATTGAGCATTTTGGGAACTGATGGACCATATATGTCAGCATCAAGTAAAGCTACTTTGGCTCCTGTATTGGCCAGTGCAACGGCCAGATTTACGGCAACGGTTGATTTACCTACTCCTCCCTTACCTGAAGCAACAGCAATAATATTTTTCACCTTGCCCATTGCTGAATGGTCTTCCTCTTTTTTCAATGCTTTAACTTTAATGTTTCCTCGTATCTCAATATCGCCAATCTCTTTTTCCAAAGCCTGAACACAAGCTTTTCTAATGGTTTCGATATTGGGATCGGTGTCGATCGGAAAAACCAGCGTGAAGTTTACTTTTTTTCCTTCGATTTCCAGTTCCTGGACCATGCCCAGTGATATGATGTCTTTATTTTCTTTTGGATGTTTTACTGTGCGTAGAACAGTAAAAATTTGTTTGGTTGTTAGTGCCATAATAGCTTGATTTTAAAATTGGGACGGATCCCAAAGGTGTTTATCTAAATCTATAATTTGATTGTTATCAATTTCTATGCCTTCGTTTTCTAATAATTCAACCATGCTGTTACCCGGGAAGTATTTGCTGCCGGTTAGAAACCCTTTACGATTTACAACCCGGTGTGCAGGTATACCGTCGAGCCATGCTTTTTTGGCATTTAATGCCCAACCCACCATTCTGGCTGACTGGGGGCTGCCAATTGAACGGGCTATTAGTCCATAGGTGGTGACTTTTCCCGCGGGCACTTGCCGTGTAATTTCATATACCTTTTCATAGAAATGCTTCATCTTCTGTTGCTGGTTCGGCTAAATGAGATTCTTTATTTAATTGAAATTTTAAATATGTTATTGTGGGGTTGCCTTCTAAATATAGTGCTTCGTAATGCGTTTTTATGGTTAATTCGTCCTTATAAATAGGGCTTTTGTAGAGGTTTCCTGTATCTGCCAGTATTTTTAAGTTGTTGCTTTCCAATACCTTTTTTGTATAGCGATACAGAAACATACTATCGGTTTTAAGGTGTATTTTTCCCTCGTTTTTCATAATTTTTTGGTACATGCTTAAAAAAGAGGTGTGGGTCATTCGTTTTTTTCTTCTTCTCTTTTTTCTTTGTGGATCGGGAAAAGTAATCCAGATTTCAGATACTTCATTTGTTGCAAAAAAATGGTCGAGGAACTCAATTCTTGTTCTCAGGAAATAGACATTTTTTATCTGTTCCTGGTCACTGATTTTCGCACCCTTCCAAATCCTTGCTCCTTTTATATCAATGCCCAGAAAGTTTTTTTCAGGATGTTTTTTTGCCAGATTTACCGCATATTCCCCTTTGCCACAACCCAACTCCAAAACAAGTGGATTGTTGTTCCCGAATATTTCTTTATGCCATTTTCCTTTTAGCTCATGATCTTTTTTAAGGTATGTATCCAATGAGGGTTCAATTACATGAGTAAAAGTTTTGTTCTCTTCGAATTTGGCCAGCTTATTTTTCCCCACCTTTAATTCAGTTTTTCAATTCGCACCCCTATGTCTGTTATTCCTTCCAGTTTTTCTTTGCGCATACCGTGTTGCAGGGTTAGTTCGTATTTTCCTGTTCTGGGAAAACGAACCCTGGTTTTGTAAGGAATTTTGTTTGTCCAGATACTTCCGAAACCGGATCCTAACCATTCGCCTTTGTCATCGGCTAATATGCAATTTATGGTATCTCTAATGTGCTGATTTCCGGGTAGGTCAGTGTCTGCAAATATGATCAGGTTTGAAAAATCGTATTCGCCGGTATTGCGAATGTTGAGATACATACTGTATATGGCCAAAGAATCGTCAATGTTGAACTGGAAATTTTTAAGTGAATCCATGTGCCATTGTTCTTTGGGCATGCCGCTGTATTGATCAAAAACACTGTCCCTGTCACACCCAATAAATGCAAACAGCATCACAAATAAAAGCAAACTAACGTTTTTCATTTCTTCTGGGATTTCGACGTTTCTTACGTCGTTTAGGGTTCTTCTTTTTATTGCTGTCAAATCGGGTCAGGCTCTCGGTTCCTACTGAATTTGTGTAGTCAAGTTCTGCCTTGTTGCCGGTCGTATTGATGTCGATGGTTTGTTCTTTCCACGTTTCTACTACAATGCCCTTTTTGTTGGCCTGAAGTATCTCTTTTACCCTTTCAGGAGTTAGAGCAATAATTTTTGAACTATTTTCAGCGATGGCCTGATAATACATAATGCGCCGGAAGACGTCTGTTTTTTGGTGGTAAGCCGTGCCCAGCTTTGATTTAATCTCCTTATCGCTTTGTGGAAAATCTTTTTGAGCATCAATGTAGCTGTCAAGCTCGTAGTTAAGACAGCATTTGAGCTTTCCGCACTGCCCGGCCAGTTTTTGTGGGTTCAGGCTAAGTTGTTGCACCCTGGCTGCATTAGTGGTAACCGACACAAAGTCGCTAATCCAGGTAGAGCAACATAACTCACGTCCACATGAACCAATACCTCCGATGAGGCCGGCTTCCTGGCGTGCGCCTATTTGTTTCATCTCAACCCTGATGCGAAACCTTTCAGCGAGCACCTTAATGAGCTGACGAAAATCAACCCGGTCTTCAGCAATGTAATAAAAAATTGCTTTTGTGCGGTCGCCCTGGTATTCAACATCACCAATTTTCATGTTTAATTTTAAATCGCGGGCAATTCTTCGCGATTCAATCATGGTTTCATGCTCAAGCTCCTTGGCTTCTTCCCATTTCTCTACATCGGCTTGTTTGGCCTTGCGATATACTTTTTTGAGTTCGGCACCGGCAGGAACTTTATACTTTTTCATCTGTTCCCTTACGAGTTCTCCGGTGAGGGTTATTACACCAATGTCATGCCCCGGTGATGCTTCTACTGCCACTATATCGCCAACCCTGAGGTTGAGTTGGTTTACGTTTTTATAAAATCCTTTTCTTGTATTTTTAAAACGAACCTCTACTACTTCGTTAATGGCGCTGGGTTGAACCATTTTGTACATCCAATTATGTACATTTAATTTCGATCCACACCCTGATAAGCACTCCCTGTTGGCATGAGCTCTGTTTTCGTAACAACCACATGTGTTTTCAACTCTGCTACTCATGTCAAACTATTTTAGTTGCAGCTTTTTTAACTGCATACGATTCTTAACTTACAAAAATACTATTTTTAATGGCTTTAGCAGAGTTCATTGCCATTTTTCTTGTATAAATACGCACAAGCCGGTTTATTTGCTAAATTCCTATTTAAAAGTTGTTTTTGTCAACCATTAGTTTGAGCTGTTTTTTAGGTTTTCGTGGATTTTTATAGCCAGATCAAACATCACAATTTTTGTGTTGACATTCCGGGTAATATGGAAAATAGCTTCTTCAAGCTCACGTGAAAGCAGATTTGCCGTACTGGGATTGATCATTTTAGAAAAATTTTGCGAAAATTTTCGCTCTTCTTCGGTCAAATGCACCATATCCTCAAGTTGCATGTTCAGCGCCATGTTGTTGCGAACCAAAAACAGACAATATTGCAGGAATTCTACAATGTTGTCACGCGACATTGTTTTAAAATCGTTGACTATTTTATTAATATTTTCAATGTTGAAGGAGTAGCTCATTCTGAAATATTCGATAAATCGGTCCAGGTTTTTTCCTAATTCATCACTATTGGCAACCAGTGAAATGGCTTTGTTAAAACTTCCGTCGGCAAAAACAGCCAGCTTTTGCGCTTCATTTTCTGGCATTTTAAATTGTGCACGGAGGCCCTCTGCAATTTCGTCAGTTTGTAATATTTGTGTGCGAATAAGTTGTGAACGGCTGATGATTGTGGGTAAGATAAGTTCTGTGCGGTCGCTGATTAATAGAAATATGGTTTTCTCGGGCGGTTCTTCAAGGGCTTTGAGCAACTTGTTTGCTGTCTCCATATTTACTTTTTCCATCATCCAGAAAATAAAAATTTTATATTTTCCACCGTAGCTTTTCAGGCTAAGTTTATGGATAAGCGCCTCATTTTCGCTGACAAAAATTCCGGCTTGTTTGTTTTCAGCATTGAGCTTTACAACCCAATCGATATAAGAAAAGTAAGGTTGTGCCTTAAAAAGTTCTCTGAAAAGTTCTATAAAATCGTCGCTTTTAGGCTTATCTGTAGATTTCTTTTTAATGACAGGGTATACGAGATGTAAGTCGGGGTGCTCTAAATTTGAAATTCGTTTGCATGAGCTGCATTCACCGCAAGAATCAGTCTCTGTCGGATTTTCGCATAATAAAAATTGCGCATATGCCATTGCAAGCGGAAGTTTGCCACTCCCTTTGGGCCCTGTAAAAAGTAGGTTGTGACTTATGCGGCCTGATGCTGACATGCCGGTTAACTGTTTTTTTACCTTGTGTTGTCCCAGTACTTCACTAAACTTCATAAAAACTTTTTTTTGTTTTCCGAAAACGTGTGCGTAAAAAAAACCTTCTTTTCATGCTGTTTCTGCATGGATTATGCATTATTTTTAACCTCAAATAGATTTTATTTTGCGTTGGTAAAGTTAGAAATTTTGTAAATTTGATTATCAAAACCCATATAATAAACCTAATTAATTATGCAGGACATTACCGCTTATAAATTTAAGAACAAAAAAGCCCTAATCAGGGTCGATTTTAATGTGCCACTGAACGATCAGTTTGAAGTGACAGATGATACCCGCATCAAAGCTACGATGCCAACAATTAAAGAGGTTCTAAAAGGTGGAGGCAGTGTAATATTGATGTCTCACCTTGGCCGTCCGAAAGGGGCAGAAGAAAAGTATTCTTTGAAACACCTAGTTCCTGCACTTGAAAAAATTACAGGTAAAGATGTGATTTTTGTGTCGGACTGTATCGGTGATGAAGCCGTGAAAGCTAAAAAAGACCTGGCCCCAGGAGAAATTCTTTTACTGGAGAACCTGCGATTTTATCCGGAAGAGAAAAATGGCGATGCTGAGTTTGCAAAAAAACTCGCCGAAGGAGCAGATGTATATGTGAATGATGCTTTTGCTACTGCACACCGTGCTCATGCATCAACTTCTATTATCGCAGCACTTTTTGGTCCGAATAAAATGTTTGGAAAAGTAATGACCAACGAGATCCAGCATCTGGATAAAGCCTTAAATGCTCCTAAAAAAGGTTATACCGCTATTATTGGTGGTGCAAAAGTTTCAAGTAAAATTATTGTCATTGAGCAATTGCTTAAAAAGGTCGATAAGCTCGTTATTGGAGGCGCAATGGCTTACACTTTTATCAAAGCTCAAGGCGGCAAGGTGGGCGATTCAATGGTAGAAGAAGAGTATATTGATACCGCCAAAAAAGTGATGGAAGCTGCCGCTAAAAACGATACCGAAATTATTTTACCTGTCGATTCAGTGAACGGCGATGCCTTTAAAGCTGATGCTAATACACAGGTTACTCCGGCTGATGCTATTGAAGCTGGTTGGATGGGAATGGATATAGGACCAGAAACACTCACGCGTTTAGGTGATATCATCTCCAAATCAAAAACTATTCTGTGGAATGGGCCGGTTGGAGTATTCGAAATGGAAAAATTTGCCCGTGGTACATTCGGTATTGCTCAAATGATTGCCGATGCTACAGACAAAGGATTATATTCACTTGTTGGTGGTGGTGACTCCGTTTCGGCGCTTAATAAATCAGGGCTTGCAAACGAAGTGAGTTATGTGTCAACTGGTGGAGGAGCTATGCTCGAGTATATTGAAGGCAAAAAATTGCCAGGAATAGCTGCAATAGGATAATTCCATAATATAATTTGTTGGTTAAAGGGGTCATGAAATGCTTTTCATGACCCTTTTTTTTAGTTTTTTGTGTTTGATGCCTAATAATTTTCATCGAAGCTTAAATAAATTTGGGATTTAGTAATCTTACCGTTAAATTCATCACAAAAAAGTGAAAATAAGACTTACCTCCATATTTCTCCTGTTGTTTTCTGTATTAACCTTGCAAGCCTCCAATAAATACAAGGTGTTGATTGAAAACCATTATTCAAAAAATGTAAAAATTGTAAAAACCGACAGTCTTTGGATTAAAGTTCAAATACCGGAAAATGCCCAGTACCGTTTTCATAAAGATAGCCAGTGGCAACAAAACGGTTCCAATATGGCAGGTTTTTATTCTGCTGTTAATGCCGATCATATATTATACATAAAGCACGCTGATGGGAAAATAGAAGAAGCAAGATTAATTGTGAAGCAGCAACGTGTGTTGTCTATCTGGTTTTGGATTAGTGCTTTGTTGTTTTTATTAAGTCTCATTTGGCTTATTGTGCGATACTTTAAATATCGGTTTTCTGTAGAGCGTTTAGATTTGGAGTTGCGCCTGCAAAAAACTACCGAACGCATGATAGAGCAGCGGCAGTCGTATGAGGCCAAGTTAGCAGAGCGCTTGCCAAAAGAGGAAGTGGAAGAACTTAAAGTACAGGGAAAATCGAAGCGGTACAAAATGGTTACCGTGCTGTTTTCCGATGTGTCAGGGTTTAGTAAATTGACATCGAAAGATAACCCTGATAAGCTTGTCGATGACCTGGACAAATTCTTTTATAAGTTTGATCAGACTGTTAAAAAATATAATATTCAGAAAATAAAGACAGTTGGCGATACATATATGTGTGCCGGTGGTATTCCAAAAAAGAACCGTACCAATCCTATTGAAGTTGTGCTTGCGGCTCTTGAGATGCAGCAATATATTGACGGATTAAAATCAAAATACCCTGACTCTGAAAACAGGATTTGGGGGTTAAGAATTGGCATACATACCGGGCCCGTTTTTGCAGGCAAAGAGGGACTTAAAAAGCAATCGTTCGATATTTGGGGCGAAACAGTGAATATTGCAAGTCGCATGGAATCATCGGGCGAAATAGGAAAAACTAACATTAGCGGCAATACATACGAACTCATACGCGATTATTTTATTTGCAATTATCATGGAAAAATGCCCGTAAAATATCGTGGCGATGTAGATATGTATTTTATCGAAGGCTTTCGACCTAATCTTTCGGTTAATAAGCAGGGATTTATTCCAAACGAAGATTTTTATATAAAGCTTGCTTTTATTCGATTTGATGACCTGGAAGAGGAGGTAATGGACTTGCTCGAACGTCAATTACCGGATAATTTGGCATATCATAATTTGAAACACACCATTGATGTGGTTACTCAAGTAGAGCTTATTGGCAGGCAAGAAAAGATAAGCGAACGCGATATGCTGTTATTAAAAACAGCTGCTTTATTCCATGACACCGGTTTTACCCGGGGGTATAAAGACCATGAATTGTTGGGCATACAAATAGCAAGAGAGATTTTGCCACGTTTCCATTACAGCGAGGAGCAAATTGAGGCAATATCCGATTTGATCTATGCTACAAAGTTGCCCCCAAAACCGAAAAATAAACTTGAAATGATCATTTGTGATGCTGATTTGGATTACCTTGGCCGGGCTGACTTCATACCTGTGTCAGAGACCCTGTTCAGAGAGCTTGTGGAGCATAAATTCATAGAAGACGACTATGATAAATGGAATCAAATACAAATAAAATTTATTGAATCACATCAATACTTTACCGACACTGCTAAAAGATTACGTGATGTTAACAAAAAAAAGCAGTTGGAAAACATTCGGAAACAATTAAAAAAATAGTTATATTGAAAAAATTTCGTAGATTTACCCATTGAAATGCCCAATTCTATGAGTCCAAAAAAGAAATACATTGTTATACCCTGGGATTTTTCTGAAGGTTCAGAAATTGCACTTAAGCACGCTGTACAGCTAGCCAAAGTTGTTAACAACGGTATTGCACTTTTGTATATAAACAATATCAAAGGCGGAATTTTTGGAGGCTTTAGCAAGAAGCACAAAGAAGACGAGCTTAAAAAAATAGAATCTGAATTGACGGCCAGGGCCGAAGAGATCAGTAAAGAGTTTGATCTTGAATGTAGAGCTTTTGTAAGACAAGGAAAAGCCAAACAAATTGCCCAGGAAATTATTCACACAGTAAATGCTAACCTCATGGTTATGTTTAGAGCTGTGCAAGGCAATAAAAATACATTAAGTGTAAGAGATTTTCTTCGGATATTAAAAGGTGCCTTTATACCTTTCATCATTGTGGAAACCCCACCATCTCACGATTATTATAAAGAAATTGTAGTTCCGATTGATGATGACCGCAGGTATCGGGAGTCCCTTGCCTGGATTATTTACATGTCAAATTACTACCAGTGCAATATTAACCTGATGAAACCCTACTTAACAGATGAATTCAGGAAAAAGGATCTCGCAAATAATGTATATTTCACCAAGAAAATGCTCGATAAGCAGAATATCATTTATGGTGTGAAAACCGCTAAGAAGAAAGAGGCTTTCAAGACAGCCATTTTTAATTTTGCCGGCATAATTGAAGCTGATATGGTTATGATGACCGCAAAATATTATTTAAAATGGATTAGTGGTAAAAGTCATGAATCCTTTGATATTCCCGTGATGTGCATTCCTCCAAGAGCAGACTTGTCGAAGTATTCCAGCTTCATTTAGTATGTTACTAATTTATATTGCGTAACACAAGTCTTTCATTGTAAATTTCGGTTGAATTGTTTACATTTGTGACGAGTGTAAACAACTTAACTATTGTTATTATGAAAAATATAGATTGGAGTAAATTAGGATTCGGATATTATAAAACTGATTACAATGTACGCGCCTACTTCAAAGATGGTAAGTGGAGTGATGTTGAGGTAAGCGATAAAGATACATTGGAAGTAAACATGGCTGCCTCAGGCTTACACTATGGGCAGCAGGCTTTTGAGGGAATGAAAGCTTTTCGTGGAAACGACGGTCAGGTTAGAGTATTTCGTTGGGAAGAAAACTTTAAGCGTTTGACCAATTCGTCAGAAGGCATAATGATGGCAAAAGTGCCTGAAGATTTATTCAAAAAAATGCTTTTTAAAGTAATTGAATTGAATAAAGATTATGTACCACCTCGCGAAACCGAAGCAGCCCTTTATATTCGGCCGATACTTTTTGGTTCAGGTGCACAGGTTGGCGTAAAACCATCCAATGAATATACTTTTGCCATTTTTGTAATGCCTGTCGGACCATATTTTAAAGAAGGATTCAAGCCTGTAAATGTACAAATTGTTCGTGATGCAGATCGTGCTGCACCTTTAGGTACAGGTACTTTAAAAGTTGGTGGTAATTATGCCGCATCATTGAAATCAGGCGAGCGCGCACATGACGAAGGTTATGCAGCGGCACTTTATCTAGATGCCAAAGAAAAAAAATATGTAGATGAATGTGGTCCAGCCAACTTTTTTGGTATAAAAAACAATACCTATGTTACACCCAAGTCTTCATCTATTTTACCTTCCATAACCAATAAGAGCCTCATTCAATTGGCCGAGGATATGGGACTAAAAGCAGAACGCAGACCAATACCAGTGGAAGAACTCGAAACATTCGAAGAGTGTGGTGCCTGTGGAACAGCTGCTGTTATATCTCCAATTGGTAAAATTGTCGACAGACAATCAGGTAAGGAATATGTGTATTCGAAAGATGGCAATGTTGGACCCACAAGTCAGAAATTATATGATGAACTTCGTGCAATACAATACGGTGATAAACCAGACCCACATGGATGGGTAACCATTGTCTGAAAAGTTTAAACGATTTGAATATTAGGCCGGATTTCCGGCCTTTTTTATGCAAAAAAATAAGGCTGCTCCATGATTGGAACAGCCCTTCTTCCGCTTATGAAAAAGCTACTACCCGTTTGTTACTCAACATTAAAAGTACAAACAATTTTTGAAATACCAAAAAATAGTTATCTACTCGCGTTTTTATCCAGTTCAATTCATAAATACGATATCTTTGTATAATGTTTTCTTCCTGTGTTGTCGGATAATTATTATTTTTACGTAAAAGATACCTAAGCCAATGACAGATACCAAGTTAAATTGCTTGATAGTAGATGACGAAGAGGTCGCACGTGAGGTAATGGCAAGTTATATAAGCAAAGTACCTTATCTGGAATTGAAAGCAAGTTGTGAAAACGCCATTGATGCTCATGAAGTTATTACACAGGAAGAGATCGATCTCGTTTTCCTGGACATTGAGATGCCCGGCTTAAGCGGAATAGATTTTTTGAAAACAGTAGCTCATAAACCTCATGTCATTATCTGTTCTGCAAATAAAGACTACGCAGTGGAAGGCTTTGACCTGGATGTTGACGACTTTATTTTAAAACCTGTTACTTTTGAGCGGTTTTTAAAAGCTGTTGGTAAAATCAGGGCAGAAGAAAAACCTATTGAACTTAATGAAAATTATTTTTATGTAAATGAAAATAAGCGTATGGTCAGAATAGATATGAGCAACATTATTTATATCGAAAGCCTGCGCGATTATGTACGCATAGTCACAACACAAAAGAAAGTAATTACCCACCAACATTTATCAGACTTTGAATCAAAATTACCTTCTGACCGCTTTATGCGAATTCATCGTTCTATAATTGTTGCAATCGATAAAATACAATCATTTACATCATCTTTAATTGATGTAGGTGAAAAGGAGCTTCCGGTCGGACGGAACTACAAAGAAGATGTGCAAAATAAATTGAACCGGCTCATTTGATGTATAGAATATACCTTTTTTGTTTGTTTATTAGCTTAATAAATCCAGGTTTTGGCCAGGGTAATTTGTTTGTGCATAATTTTTTACCCACCGATTATCCCGGACAAACACAAAACTGGGCTATTAAAACCGATTCAAATAATGTGGTGTGGATTGCCAATAAGGATGGATTAATGACATTTAATGGTCATCAATGGGATTTAATACAAACACCCCACCGTAGCACAATCAGGTCATTGAGTTTTGCCGATGATGGTACCCTTTACGCAGGCTCTATTGGCGATTTTGGGTATGTTGCGCGCGATACAACCAGGAATCAGGTATATCGTTCTTTATTAGATAGTGTTGGACAGGATGTTGAATTCACTGATGTTTGGAGTACTATTACATGCGGTGACACGACATTGTTTCTAACAGACAATTATGTTTTTATTTATCATAAGGGGTCTGTTGATTTGCTTTCGGGCGATCATCAATATTTTTACCTCGCATTTAAGGTGGCAAATCAGTGTATTGTACAGGAAATTGGTGGAGGTTTGTTTCGGTATGCGAACGGAAAACTCAATAAAATTGAAAATAGTAAATTTTTTGAACAGCGGCAGGTACATGCGATATTTAAGCAAGGTAATTCACATATTGTGGCAACCAAGTTTCATGGCCTTTTCAGGATTAAATTCGATGAGGCCCTTTCACGTATTCAAAGCATAGAGAAATTTAGGACTTCTGTAGATGAATTGCTAAAAGTGAGCACTGTTTACCAGGCTAAACCTGTATGTCCGAATTTAATTGGAATTGCTACTACCCACGCAGGTTTGTTTATTGTTGACTTTGAGGGAAAACTGAAATACCATTTTAATACCGACAATCAACTATTAACCGATGCTATTTATGACTTTACCTGCACACAAAACGGAGCTGTTTGGCTGGCGCAGGATATGGGATTAAGTCTTATAGAGTTAGGATTGCCAGTAACGCATTACGATTATAGTTCAGGAGTAAAGGGTACAGTATCAGCTATAGAGAAATTCGGTAATAAAATCTATGTCGCTACAGGATTTGGTTTGTATTGGGTCAATCCCGAAGTGCCAATGCATGAAAGAAAATTTCAGAAGGTTCGTAATATCAATATGCAAGCCTGGAATATGCTTGAAATAAAAGACGGGCCCACTTCTAAATTATTTGTAGCTACTGCGGCAGGTATTTTTAAGGTTGAAGAATCAAATGCCGTCCAGATATTCGAGTATCCAGATATTTATAAATTGTACATCTATCCGGAGTACCCTGATTACATGTTTGTTGGAACCAGAACAGGTTTGATCTTATTGAAAAAGGATGGCGAGAAGTGGAAATTGGTTCATGAATTTAGGTCCATAAGACAGCAAGTTCGGGATCTTGCTAAAGATTCAGATGGCAGTTTATGGATAGCTGCCAACTATAAGGGTTTTTATAAGCTTGATAAGATACAGTTAAAAGAACTAATTGATCACGAAGTAGCTCCGGTACTCAGTTTAAAAGATACAGCCAACGGACTTAATTCACTGAGAGGGCTGCAGTTTCAACAAACAGACAATCAACTACTCTATTCTTCTTATCCGCAGCTTTATACGTATGATGCTGCTCTCAGTCAATTTAAACCTTTCAAATTGACTGATGAACAATTGGATAGTGCAAACATTGAACACTTTAACAGAATAAGTGAAAAAACATTTTATTATACCACTCAAAAAGGGATGAGTGTCGATAGTACAACACTTATGCGGCTTCCCTATAGTGTCACGCATGCTGCCTGGATTGATAGTAATCAAATTTGGATAGGGTCTGAGCATGGATTGTATCATTACCTTTTTCACGAAAAGCGCACACTATCTCGAAATTTCTCAATTTATTTCAGTGCAATAAAGTTTGGTAGTGGTAGCTGGTTGGATATTTATAAGCAAAAACAACCTGTGAAGCAAGAACTGGAATTTGAGCATAATAGTATTTCAGTGGTTGTAAGTATACCTTATTATTATAATTATGCAGGCAATGAAATTAGTTTTTTCTTAAAAGGTTTCGATAAGCACTACGAACCCTGGAACCAGCAATTCAAGAAAAGTTATACTAATTTACCCCCCGGAAAATACACCCTTTATGCACGCGCCAGAAATACTTTTGGCGAAACGGTTAAGCGCCGCTTACTCGAACTAACCATTAATCCTCCTGTTTATCGTACTACTTATGCATACATTTTATATGTTTTGTTGTGGGGCGTTATAATGTTTTTAGCCATACGTTACAGAACCAAGCAACTCAGAAAGTCGAAAGAAAAGCTTGAAAACGTAATTCAGGAGCGCACGCAACAACT
This sequence comes from Salinivirga sp., assembly GCF_035268865.1. Taxonomy (GTDB): domain Bacteria; phylum Bacteroidota; class Bacteroidia; order Bacteroidales; family Salinivirgaceae; genus Salinivirga. Next base: position 45,802 of record NZ_DATFKB010000014.1, read on the forward strand.
TTTAGACAAAAATGAAGAAGTAATGCAGGTTGCCGATATATTGAAGGAGAACAATAAAAAACTAAAAGAGCTATCAATTGTAGCTGAAAAGGCCGGAAATGCTGTAGCTATTTTCAATAAAGATGGTAAGCTCGACTATTGTAACGAAGCATTCGAGAAGCTTTATGGTTATACTTGTGAAGATTTTACAGCCGAAAGAGGTAACTTTTTATTCGAAAACAGCGAATATCCACATATTAAAAAAGCTTATGAAGAAGCCCTTGCTAAAAAGAAGTCGGTGCAATATGAATATTTTACGCTATCAAAAGATCACGATGGTTTGTGGATTCACACCACACTTACTCCTGTGTTTAGAGATGAGGGTGAGCCGGAACAGTTTATAGCCATCGATACAAATATTACCCAGTTAAAAAATGCCGAAGAAGAAGTGCGTTTTCAAAAAGAGGAGTTGGAGCGCAAAAGCAAAGAACTGGCAGAAAAAAACCAGGAGCTTCAGCGGCTTTCGATTATAGCACGTGAAACAGATAATGCCGTGATTTTAACCGACAAAGAAGGTGCCCTTTTGTGGGTGAATGAGGGTTTTACAAGACTTTATGGTTATACGCTGGAGGATTTAAGACAAAAACGAGGCAATGTTTTTAATATGAGTTCCAATGAAAGAATAAGGCAATACATTGGAAACTGGCCCGAGCACAGGAGCTCAATAACTTATGAGTCGCAAAATACCACCCGGGATGGAAATAAAATTTGGGCACAAACGACACTGACTCCGATTCGCGATGATGATGGAAATATTGTACAAATCATAGCAATTGATAGCGATATTACAGCGCTCAAAAATGCAGAGATGCAAATTGAAAAGCAGCGCGATCAGCTTAAATCCCTCAATGCAACAAAAGACAAATTCTTTAGTATTATTGGTCACGATTTACGAAGTCCGTTCGGAAATTTTGTAAATATGACCAATATAATCATGCAAAATATTGCTACCTCAGATAAAACCACGTTGCTAAACTATGTGAGCAAACTACAACGCAGTGCCCAGAATTCATATAATTTACTTGAAAATCTGCTTGATTGGGCGCGCCAACAGCAGGGTCGCATAAAATACTATCCCGATTTTGACGATATTACTTCGGTAGTTGAAGAGATGACCGAACTTTTATTGCCATTGGCCGAAAGAAAAAAGATTAAGGTAAATCTGATTTACGATGAACCCATTTATGCCTATTTCGACGAACATATGATTAAGACGGTTGCGCGTAATCTTTTGTTTAATGCATTGAAGTATACGCCGTCTGGTGGAGAAATTAATCTCTATTTCGAGGAAGCAAAGGGATTTGTAAAGTTCTTTGTACAAGATTCGGGCATTGGGATAAAACCTGAAATGCAAAATAAATTGTTTCATGCCGAAACACATTTTTCGACACTTGGAACCGATAAAGAGCGGGGAACGGGTTTGGGTTTAATCTTATCAAAAGATTTTGTTGAAATGAATGGAGGTACTATTGAAATACAGAGCGACCCAGGCAAAGGTAGTACATTCATTATCACGCTTCCAGATCGCGAACCTTAAATATAACTAATAAAAGATTTTTATAGCATTGTTTTTTAGTGTTTTATCGCTAAAACAATTTTGTTGTGTTTTTGTTATTGGGCTATCAAATGTGTTTAAAAACAAAAATTTATGAACCGTATAGCTCAGTTTATTATTCTGCTGATATTTATTCAGGCCACGTCACTTCAATCCCAGAATAATAAAATTTCACTGGAACGTGCTGTAGAGACCTCGTTAAAAAATAACCCTGCGCTTAAACAATGGGAGGCCCGGCTTAAGGCCAAAAAACAAGAGCGTAAACTCGCTTATGGAATCGAAAACCCGGAACTAACCTATTTTAAGGAAGGTATTAACGATAATACCACTCCTGCTTTCGATGAACAAAGAATTGCCATATCACAATCAGTAGATTTTCCGCTCAAAAGTATATATAAGGTTAAAAAGTCGAAGGGAGAATACAGGGTTTTGGAAATGCAGTTTCTGGCATTTAAACGCAACCTTACGGCAAATGTAAAGAGGCTTTACGTAGACCTTTTGTATGCAATTTATTACCAAAAATTGACCGGCGAACAATTTACCCTGGCTAAAAACCTCAATGATGCAGTTCAAAGTCGTGCGGAAGCAGGTGCTGGCACAGGCATGGATCAATTAAAGGCTGAAATTCAACTGGCCAAAGCAAAAAATGATATAGATTATGCCGAAAGGATATTGCACCAGGCCCGTTACGAGCTCTTCAATGTGATGGGGTTGGGGGAAGATGATCAAAAGTATACAATAGCTTTTGACGATACACTTAGAACAAAAAATGATGTCATTGATCAGGATGCAGCACTTGAGTTTACTTCAAAACATCCTAATTACACATCTTACGTAGAAAAACAAAGAGCAGCTGAATATGGTGTTAAAGCCGCAAAAAGTGGCTATTTGCCAGATATCAGCTTTAGCTTATACCAACAGGATTATGGAGATGGATACGATTTTACCGGTTTTGAAGTAGGCCTGAGTATACCTTTATGGTTCACGATTAACCAGCATGTTAAAACACAACAAGCTTTAGCAAAACTTGAGGAATTTCAATGGAAACAAAAAGAAGTATTGCTGAATATGAAGATGCAAATAGAGCATGCATGGCATAATTACGAAGCCTCAAAGCAAAACCTTGAGCGCTTTAAGGAGATTATTGCTATTAAATCAGATAAATTAAGATCATTGACACTCGAGGCTTATAAGCTTGGTGAAATTGATTTGCTTAATTTGCTTAATGCACAACAACTCTATCTTGATACAAGGAAAAACTACCTTAAAGTTTTACAAGATTATTATTTACAACTTATAGAGCTTGAAAAGTATATGAATAAAGAAATTGTTTATTAATCAGAAAAAACAGAACCATGAATAAATCGGGATTCTTCATCGGGATAATATCAATGTTAATTTTAGCAACGTCATGTGATGATGAAAAAGGTGTAAAAGTTGAAAATGAAGAGATTGGAACACCACCATCTCTGGTATCAGATTCTGCCCAAAAACAGATGATCGAGTTGTCTGACAAAGAGGTTAAGGAGCTGAAAATTAAAACGGTGGATGTGACAAGTGATGTAAAAAATTATAAGGTCATTGCACCCGGAATGACAGAGCCACACCCTAAAGATGTAAGTATCATTAGTGCTCCTATAGAAGGAAGAGTAGCAAAAATTCTTGCTTTTGAAGGAGATTATGTTCAGAAAGGTAGTATAATATTGCAAATGGAAAGTCTTACCTACGGATCGCTTGTGGCAGAATATGTTCAGGCTAAATCGGAAGAAACTTACCAACAAAGCAGGTTGGATCGCATGAAACAACTTGTTGAGAAAGATATTAATTCGGAAAGCGACCTGGAGAAGGCCCGGGCTGATTACCAAAGGGCTTCAGCATCAGTGAATGCTGCTTATTCAAAGTTGAAGGCTATTGGCGTAGCAGACCGCGATATTGATAACCTGAAACCAAATAAAAAAATTAAGCCTTTGCTCAATATTTATGCTCCAATTAGCGGCACCATTGATCAGCGCCAAATTGAGCAGGGAGAAGCCGTTAATGCTTATGAGAAATTGGAGCGAATAATTAATCCGGGAAGGGTTATGGTAAAGGCTTATCTGAGCCCGGAAGATGGTCAATTTGTAAAAAAGGGTGACCAGACCAACATCATGCGGCGCCAGAATCGGGAAAAGTTTATTGAAGGCACAGTTGCAAGTATAAATCCGGGCCTTGATGAAGGAAGCCGCTCTATTGTGGCTAATATTCCGATCCGTAATAATGGTAATTGGCCATTGCCCGGTACAAGCGTGCGTATCGAAATTGAAACAACCACCCCGGCCGAGGTCATTATGATACCGATGGATGCAGTTACTTATGATGGAAATGAGCCCGTGGTGTTTGTGAAGCACAGCAAAAGCCTTTATGAAAAACGATATCTGCAAATATCTGAGTTGCGTGACCGGTATGCATTGGTGCAAAAAGGACTAGAGGGTAATGAAAAAATAGCGGTAAGCCAGGTATTCACGCTCAAAGCATTATCGCGTTATGAGAAATTTGCCGAATAGCATAACGATCATTTTTATTTTTTAATGTCAAACAAGATAAAACGCGCGATATGTTCAATAGTATAATTCATTTTAGTGTAAGACAAAAGTTTGTAGCCCTGGCACTTGTTGTACTGATGGCTGTAGGTGGTGTTTCAGCTTTGCTGAAAATACCTATTAACTCATTGCCTGATGTAACTCCGGTACAGGTTCTGGTTATAACCAAGGCAGGGCGTTATTCGCCTTACGACGTTGAGAAGCTGGTTAGTTATCCCATTGAAACTGCTATGAATGGTTTGCCTGATATTAAGGAAGTCCGGTCCATTTCTCAGTTTGGATTATCTGCGGTAACTGTTGAGTTTGACGAGGGCACGGATATTTACTTTGCCCGTCAAATGGTGAGTCAGAGACTTCAATCAATTAGAGGGGAGTTGCCTCAAGGGGTTTCATCACCAAAACTCGGACCCATATCGACTGCCATGGGAGAGATTTATCAGTATGTGGTCAAAAGTGATCAGCATTCACTCACCGAGCTCAGAGAAATGCAGGATTGGTTAATTGCGCCCCAGCTTAAAACCATTAAAGGGGTAACCGAGATAAACTCATTCGGCGGTTTTGTGAAACAATATGATGTGATTATTCAACCTGGCAAATTGCGGAATTATGGTATTGGTTTAAAAGATGTCATCAATGCCATAGAGAATAACAACAGTGTAGCGGGAGGAAATTACCTGGAACATAATCGTGAGCAATATATTGTTAGAGGTTTTGGACAAATTAGTCAGACAGATGATATTCAAAATATAATTGTAGACCGCATTAAAAATAAACCGGTTTACATACGCGATATTGCCCGGGTGGAACTAGGGAAACAAATACGTCAGGGCGGAGTAACCAAAGATGGAGAAGGCGAAGTGGTAACGGGCATTATTATGATGCTTCGTGGTGGTAATGGACGCAAGGTAATTTCCAATATCGAAGAGCGGATAACTACTGTCAATAAAAGTTTGCCTGAGGGTGTAGAGATAGAGAAATTTTATGATCAGTCTGATTTAATCGGACGAACTACTTCAACCATTTCTACCAACCTTATAGAAGGTGGATTTTTGGTAATAGCAGTATTATTGCTTTTACTTGGCGAAATTACAGGAGCTATTATCGTTGCGCTTGTCATTCCCTTATCAATGCTCTTTGCTTTTATAGGGATGCAGTATTTTGGTCTGGCAGCCAACCTTATGAGTCTTGGTGCCATTGACTTTGGTATGGTGGTAGATGGCTCTGTAGTAATGGTTGAAAACATAGTTGCCCGAAGACAGAAGAAACCTAAAGAAGACAAAGATATTAATGATACTGTTGAAAAGGCTGCTAAACAGGTTGTAAGGCCCATATTTTTCGGGGTACTCATCATCCTTATGGTATATGTACCCATAATGACCTTTAGTGGTATGGAAGGAATTCTTTATCGGCCTATGGCCATTACAGTAGCTGCTGCTGTTTTTGGTTCCCTTTTATTGGCTATTGTTTATGTGCCTGCAATTTCTGCACTTGTTTTCCGAAAGGGTGTCAAAACGAGAAAAAACAGAATTATAGCATGGCTAAAGCCCAAATACAATAATTTTTTGCAACGTTACCTGGAACGTAAAGTTGTTGTGTTGACCACAGCAATCGTAATTTTCGCACTTTCAATGGTGGTTATGGCGAGATTGGGAACTGAATTCTTACCTGAACTCGATGAGGGCTCCATTTTGGTTGAGCAGGTACGCATGCCTTCTGTTACCCTCGAAGAATCAATGGAGAATGCGAATTGGCTAGGAGGGCAATTAAAGGCCAATATCCCGGAAATAAAAACTGTGGTGCCTAAAACGGGCCGTTCCGATTTGGCAAACGATTGGATGGGTGTGCATCAAACAGATGTGTGGGTTTTATTAAAACCCCGCGACAAATGGCGCGAAGGCATGACCAA
>NZ_DATFKB010000015.1:0-8683 GCF_035268865.1 Salinivirga sp.
AAACATGTTAATAGCCAGAAGTTAGCAAGCATTTCCAATTTCTCACTGTATCATGAATAAAACTAAAGTAATAGGATTTGTATTGTTAATTCTTGATCTTTTATGGATTAGTAGATGGAGTTGGTTGTTTTATGCTTATAATTTTACAGAAATATTATGGTTATTCATGTATCCTGATTGGATACTGATTTTGAATATGTCATTCGGATTAATCGGATTTTATAGTGCCATTAGACTTGTAAAAAAGAAAGCCTCGATAAAGAATACGTTGCTCATTCATTTTGCTTTATTTTTGACTGGAAGTATAATTTCGTATCTATTAATTTCCTAAATATGTTTGTAGACCAATGAATTTAAGATTTGTATCAATATTTTTACTTTATATTCTAGTGACAACCTGGAATTCTGGATTAATTGCTCAAACCCTTGATTCATCGCTGATAGATCAATATATTACTTTGGCAAATCAATATTTAGAGAATAATAAATTTGAAAAAAGCCGCAAATATTCATTAAAGGTTCTTGATATTGACTCTACTTATGGTGAAGCATATTTGCTGATCGGCGGCGCTTATGTTAATTCAGCCGATTCATGTGCAGACAATGATTTTATGAAACACATGATTTACTGTTTAGCAGTTGACAAATTTCAAAAAGCAAAAGAACTTGATAATTCATTGACTGACAAAGTGGACAGACTGATAGATGTTTATTCGAGATATTTTCCTCAAGAGGAAGCATTCTACGGACATGTGACAGAAGGACAAAAGTACAAAATAAATTGCTGGATTAACGAAGAGACAACAGTAAGATTTGCTGACTAATAAAGAATAAAAAAACGCTTGCTAACAGCGGCGAGTTTGTATAAGGCGCTTGTGGCGGGCTTTTGCGTCAAAGGAGCTTAATTTCCTCCGCCAAATCTACGATTTGATATGTTATTTTGTATTTAGTAAATTGTAAATTTGGCTAAGTGCTGTTTGAGAGGTTGTTACAAGTAATCCTTACACAAAACTAGCCGAAACGTTGCCAGTAAGCTGCAGAATAACCGCGAAAGTATTTAAGTGAAATCTTACCCTTTTTTTAGACAGTGCACTAAGAGGTTTTCTAAGTTATACGTAAAGATTTTCGCTCATATTAACCTATAGAATATCGGATAGCGTTATAGATTTAGCTGTAGATGATAGCAATAAGATATTTTTAAATATATACAGGAGGGGGCAGGGGTTGTTATACAATGACTTGTGCATCAATCTATCTTCCCATGTTAAAGGTAGATTTTTAGAAAACAAATGTGAACCCAGGTCCAAAAAAAAATAAGGAATACTCAAAAATGAATTAAGGATAGCTTTATCTGAAAAAAATGTATTTTTGGTAAAGCTTTACTAACTTATAAAATATTACGCTATGAGAAACAATTTTTTACTTATGCTAATTGCAGTTGCATTCCTTTTTTGGGGAAACATTAATTCAGCAATTGCACAATGCGATATTGTTATTGATATGGAAGACAGCTATGGTGATGGCTGGAATGGTGCCTCTGTTAAAGTTTACGACGGCACTAACTTGTTGGGCACAGCTACTTTTACAAGTGGATCTTCAGGAATAGCCAACATTTCTGCTCCCGATATGACTGATATCAGTTTAGTTTGGACCGCCGGAGGTTATCCGGAAGAGTGCTCTTTTTCAGTTACAAATGGAATTGGTATCATAGTTTATGAATGTGAGCCTACGGAAGCTCCAGAACCAGGAGAATTCTTTGTTTTTACTAATGTCTGTTCTTCTGCAGGAACTGATTTAAATCTAACTACATTTGATATTGCACCAAAAGTAGCTGCAGGAGATGTCGAAATTAAGGGTACTGTTCGCAGTGATAGAGATACACCCATTACATCTTTTGATGTAGTTTATTCGATTGATGATGTAGTAGGCCAGGTTGCTACGTTTGATGGGTTAAATATCGGTTTTAATGAAAGCTATGATTTTACACATCCTGAGTTGGCTAATATTGCAGTTGGTGACCATACTTTGGAGTTGATTATTCAGAATATTAATGGTGAGGGTGACGATGATTTTCCTGGTAATGATTCATTATCGGCAAATGTTTTATGTGTGAATGAAATTTTTACCAAAAATGTGGTTTATGAAGAAGGTACGGGTACCTGGTGCGGATGGTGTCCACGAGGTTTGGTAGGGTTAAGCACAATGGCTCACAATTATACAGATGGCACCTGGATAGGTATTGGTGTTCATAATAGCGACCCAATGGCCGTAACAGAATACGATCAGGCTATCGGGAATTTTATTAGTGGATATCCAAGTGGTGTAATGAATAGAGAAAATGTTTTTGATCCAGGTCTCTCAAGTTTAGAGCCAGCTTATTTAGCGGCAAAAGAAGATATTCCTTTGGCTAAAATTGAAGTCACAGCAAAAACATGGGATACCGTAACACGCGATATTACGGTAGAAGCAACCTCAAATTTTGCTATGGACTTAACAGAAACTTCCTATAATGTAGCTATGGTTATCGTCGAAAACGGAATGTCCGGTACTACTTCAGGATGGAATCAAGCAAATTATTATGCTGGTGGAGGTTATGGTGATCTCATTAATTGGGACGGAAGAAACTGGGCAGATTTACCAGATCCTGTACCAGCTGCACAAATGGTTTACGATCATGTTGGTAGAGTTTTAGTAGGTGGTTGGGACGGTATTTCCGGAGTTATTCCTGCAGATGTTGTCTATGGTACACCATATTCTTATGAGTTTACCCATACATTGGCAAATGATTTTGATTCTGAAAATGTAGATTTAGTCGTATTGCTGATTGATGCTAACACAGGTATTATTGCCAATGCTACTCAGGTTGAATTAGAAGGTGGAGCTATATTATCTGCAGATTTTTCTGCAGATGAAGTTAATGGTACTGCTCCTTTAACTGTAAACTTTACTGATGAAACTACTGGTGGTTCTGTTGCTTCATGGTCCTGGGATTTTGATAATGATGGAATTGAAGATTCGAATGAGCAAAATCCTTCGTATACCTTTGTTGATGAAGGGAATTACACTGTTTCTCTTACTGTAACAAATGATGCCGGTGATAGCTATACTGCGACCAAAGAAGAATTCATCAATGTAAGTGGAGTGGGGTTTGCCGAACAAAACTCACCTGCGTTTACATGTTACCCAAATCCAGCTAATAATGTGTTTAATATTCAAAGTGAAGAATTATTAAGCAGTATTAAAATGTACAACGTAGGAGGACAATTGGTTTATGAAGATGTTAGATGTAAATCTAAATTTCAGTCAATTGATATTTCTACTTTCGATAAAGGTGTTTATTTTGTTGAAGTACGCTCCGAGCTTGATGCTTCAATAGTAAAATTAATTATCGAATAATGCTTATTAAGTGTGTGTAACTCATAATTTATGTAAACTCACGTTAAAGTAAATACAACCTGCTAAAGGCTTTCTTTAGCAGGTTTTTTTTGTCGTGTGCCTTGCATGAACCCCCATTGGTTTGCGATTATGAAGCCTTACCCTTTTTCAGACAGTGCTAATTTAGACATTCTTAATTATTAGGATCATAGATAGGAAAGGAAAAGAATTAATCATTAAAAAAATAGTAAAATAAGCGGCTGATAACAAAAAAATGTTGCATTAAAACGCATCATATTTCGTTCGTTGTGCTCAATTACGGAAGCAAAATTTTTTTTAGTGATCAGAGATTAATAAAAAATGAATACAAAAAACAACTCAAATCGTAGCTTTCCTCAAAAAGGGTAGGGCTTCACAGTGAGGTTTAAGTTTTTTTACCTGAAATAAGTGGGTTCGGCTACCCTAAAAGCGACAAACATTTCTCATATCCTGTTGTTGGCTTTCAATAAAATTCGAAAATGCCGAACTTTTGGAAAAACATACAAACGCCCGTTTTTATGCTGGCGCCCATGGAGGATGTCACAGATACGGTTTTTAGAGAAATTGTATTATCAGTATCGCAACCTGAGGTGCTGCAGGTGGTTTTTACCGAATTTGTTTCAACCGACGGGTTGGCGAGCAAACAGGGTTACGATGCTGTTGCAAGGCGTCTGGAGGTCAATGCCACTGAAAACGAAATTTTGCGGGAGCGGGGTGCAAAACTGGTGGTGCAGATATGGGGAAACGATCCCGAAAAGAACTTTAAGGCCGCCCGGCACCTTGAGCAGCTTGGACGCTTCGATGGTATTGATATCAACATGGGCTGCCCGGTAAAAAAAGTTGTAAAAAAAGGTTGCTGCTCAGCACTGATTGCCACGCCCGGCTTAGCCAAAGAGATCATCCAGGCGTGCCATGAAGGCACCAGTTTGCCGGTATCGGTAAAAACCCGTATTGGACTGAAAGAAATTGCCACCGAAGCGTGGATTGGTCATTTGCTGGAGACACCCATCACTGCATTGACCATACATGGCCGAACACAAAAGTTGCAATCTAATGGCGAGGCAGATTGGGATGAAATTGCACTAGCCGTGAAGCTGCGGGATTTGAGCGGAAGACAAATACCTGTATTTGGCAATGGCGATGTGCGTTCCTATGGCGATGGAATACAGCGCATTCGGCAATACGGTGTTGACGGTATCATGGTTGGAAGAGGCATTTTTCATAATCCATGGCTTTTCCGCAATGATGAGGTGAGCCCCTCAATTGATGCCAGGTTGAACCTGCTTTTAAAACATATTGAGCTGTATGATGCCACATGGGGCGAGCATAAACCTTTTGAGCCCCTCAAGCGCTTTTTAAAAATTTATATCAGTGGTTTTCGCGGAGCAGCAGAGATGCGCAACCAGTTGATGAATATGTCTCAATCCGCTGATGCCGTGCGATTTGTGAGGTCTGAAAGGAATGTCCGCCTGGATACACTTTCAGCTTGATACCCCGCCTGTTGCCAGACCCGATAAATTTGCAATTTTAGCAGTTTAGCTGTACTTTTAATCAATATATCAGATTGCTAACCAGTTAAACTGCAGGTCATGAAGTATGTAATATTTATTTGCGTGTCGGCTATCCTTTTGGTAGCCTTTTCATGCACACAAAAACATGAACGAGCATCGAGTTTTTTTCACCCAGTTCAAAAAATGGACGATACCCTGCAAAATAAACTCAAAACCATAGACGAAAAGTTACAGATGTGGGTATCCAGCGGCGATTTTATTGGAGGGGAGGTTTTAATAATCAGGGATAAAGATATTTTGATGCATCAAACTTACGGAATGGCCGATGTAGAAGATAGTACGCCCATTCGTAAAAATATGCTCTATCGCATACGTTCAATGACCAAACCCTTTGTGGGTACTGCGGTACTGATGTTGGCCGGGCAGGGGAAAATTATGCTGGAAGAACCGGTTGCAACCTATCTGCCGGCTTTTGATAATGATAAAAGCCGGGCAATTACCGTTAAGCAATTGATTACGCATACTGCTGGTTTTACGCAGCCCGGGTTTCCCAGGGGTGGTATTTACGACTATAATTCGCTTGAAGAGGCTGTGGCCGACCTTGGAAAACATGGACCTGCTTTGCAGCCCGGCACCCAATATATGTACAGTGATGCCGGTACCTCAACAATGGCCCGTTTAGTGGCTAAAGTCAGCGGAATGCCCTCCGGTGCGTTTATTCAGAAGTATATCAGTGAGCTGCTGAACTTACAGAGTACTTATACAACCCTTCCGGTCAATGACAGCATTCGCCATTTAACCGTGAGTACTTACGAGTGGCAAGGCGATGCTTTTGGTAAATACTGGGACAACGAAGCCGAACCGGATATATCGTTTTTCAGAGGCAGTGGCGGCATTTATTGTAACCCCATGGATTATGCACGCTTCCTGTATGCATGGTCAAATCCGCAGGCGGGCTTTCTTACCAAAGAAACTAAGCATGCAGCCTTGCAACCCACTGAATTGACAAGTAATTACGGTTACCAGATGGAATTGTACCATGTGGAAAACGGGCAGCCTCTGGCATTCGGACATGGTGGTTCCGATGGCACTGTAGCCATGAGCATCCCTTCACAGGATTTGTTGCTGCTGTTTTTTACGCAAACCCGCGGCACACTGGTAATAGCCCGGTTTGAGGAATTAGTACTTGACCTTTTTAACCTAAAAGCGGCACCTGAATATGAATTTAAAGATATTAATGAAAAGGCACTGAATCAATTTAAAGGAAGGTTCGAAGGCCCCATTGGTTATTGCACCTTTTTCCAAAAAAATGAGCGTTTTTATGCACAATTCATGGAAAATATGCCGCTGCATTTGCGCGCATTGTCCGATACTGCATTTATTAATCCAGATGTAAACATTTCCTTTAAATTTCAAATAAACAACCAAAACCCCGACAGCCTTTTTGTACAGAACAGAGATCAGGTTTTTAAATTTAGCCGTAAACAGTGATCATTTTTGTTCCTATTATTAATATCAGACTGATTTTTTAATTTATTGTCTTAAGCATTATGAATTACTTTCAGATTTTAGGTGTCGTCTTCGGCCTTGTAGCTTTTCTTAAACCATTTTATATGCACGTTTTACCCTGGGATGAAAATAAACATATCGAAAACGCTTATGCGGCAAAACGGCCTGTATGGATCATTCCTGTTGCCATCGTTGGATTACTCCTTGTCGCTTTCACATGGTACAAAGAGCTAACTACAAACTACCAGTATTCCATTGCCATTACAGTTTTGTTTTCATTGACTGCAATTAAGGCCATTGTATTCATTTTTGATTATAAAAAATTTTATAACTGGGTATCTGGGATGTTAAAAAAGAATCAAGGCAAAAAAATCGTGGTGCTGGATATTTATGTAGGACTATTTGGATTGACCTTAATTATTCTATCACTTTTGCTTTTATGAAAGTCCATGCAGCTTTCCTCCTTTCCGGATATGATCGAAATTAGCCTAAATTTAAGTGATTTTAATTGAATAAAGGGAAAGGCCTTTGCTGTAGAAATAAATGAAACTTTAGCTGGCCCTTCTGACGCTTTACCCTGTTGCCTGTAACCAAATTTCGTTGAGTTGCCTTGGAGCGTAATTATTGGTTGCCGGTTTACTCAAAGCCGCCATCCCTGCATATCTCAGCAGTCATTAGTGTCATGTCATGCTTGAAATGACGGATAAGTTGAAGGAGTTTTCATTTTTAGAAAGGCAAAAAATGTGCGTATAGCAACGTTCTGTAATAATTTTTTAAGGCAGATAAAATGAAAAGAGCAATACCTGGTTCGTTAGATTAAGCGCCATTTGTGAATTGACATGACCCTTGTGCGTAAACATAAATTAATACCATGTGTTGGTCAGAGTGATATTAAAATTGTGTTTATTTAAAATAATAGATATGACAAACTTCTCATTTTGGGGAACGGCACTCACAAAAGTCCCCAGCGTCTCTAAAGAAGAGTGGGGCGGATTAGACTCCATCTCTCGCTGGCTCGTAGCCACAAGAGCTTCGGTGCTTATTATGACAGCTTTTTCGGCCATTATTGCAGGTATTCTGGCCTATTTGTTTGATAGTTTTAATGTAATTAATTTTTCAGTAGCATTTGTCGGGTTAATTTTCGCCCATGCTTCGAATAATCTTATCAACGACCTGGTTGATTACAAACGGGGCGTTGACAAAAACAACTATTTCCGATCGCTTTATGGCGTGCAGGTGCTGGAACATAAATACACCTCGCTCAAAACATTCTACAAATACCTGGCTGCTTCTTTAGTTATAGCAACTATAAGCGGTTTGTTTTTAATTCTTAGAACCGATTATATTACAACCGCATTTTTTGTAGCCGGCCTGGTGTTTTTGTTTTTCTACACCTGGCCCTTCAAATACATCGGCCTGGGCGAGTTTGTGGTGTTATTGGTTTGGGGGCCGCTGATGATTGGCGGCACCTATTATGTAACCACTTCGGGCACCTGGAACTGGGATGTGGTATACATTGCATTGCTTTACGCCATTGGGCCGACAACAGTGCTGTTGGGCAAACACACCGATAAACTGCAGGAAGATCTGAAAAAGAAAGTTTATACCTTGCCTGTGATCCTTAAAGAGCGAAACGCGCGATATTTCACCATGTTGATGTGGGTTGCACAATATGTCATGATCGGTTATTATGTGTATGAAAACCACGCATGGCCTCTGCTTATTACGTTTTTGGCTATTCCGAAACTTTTATCCACATTCAAAATATTCGGACAACCACGACCCAGCGCAGAGCCCGAAAACAATAAAACAGGTTGGCCGCTCTATTTGGTGAGTCATGCATTTATTTATAACCGTGCATTTAGCATGCTTTTCTTTGTGGGCTTGCTTGCCAGTGTTGTATTGTTTAAGATGGGCATTATATAATATCGAATAAAAACTTTATGCCATCCCGGAATTGTGAAGTGTATAATTCCGGGATTTTTTTGTTTTCAATTAAACTAACAGCAGTAGATTTTTCAAATGACTACCAAAAGGCTGTCAACTTAAAATTAATGGGTACCTGGTACATCACATTAACATGTTCGCCCATGAATTTCGCCGGTTTCCAATTGGGCATTGAGCTTACTACCCTTCGGGCCTCCTCGTCGAGCAGGGGATGAGCGCTTTTTATGACCTCTACGTCGCTCACTTTACCTTTGTCTGTAATGACAAATTGAACAAGGACTTTGCCCCTTATCCTTTTGTTT
>NZ_DATFKB010000016.1:0-33230 GCF_035268865.1 Salinivirga sp.
GCTGATGTATTCAAAGAAAAAGGTGTTGAGGTTGATTACCTTGTAGGAACCATGATTGAGATTCCACGTGCTGCTCTTACCGCAGACGAGGTGGCTGAAGTTGCCGAATTCTTCTCTTTTGGTACCAACGACCTTACCCAAATGACTTTCGGTTATTCGCGCGACGATGCCGGTAAATTCCTGCCTGTTTACCTTGAAAAAGGCTTGTTGAAAAACGATCCGTTCCAGGTACTCGACCAAACCGGTGTAGGTCAGTTGGTTGAGATGGGAACTCAAAAAGGCCGCAGCACTAAAAATGACCTTAAAGTAGGTATTTGTGGTGAGCACGGTGGTGAACCAAGTTCAGTTGAATTCTGCCACAGAGTTGGAATGAACTACGTTTCATGTTCACCTTATCGCGTACCAATCGCACGTTTGGCAGCTGCTCAGGCCAACATTCGCTAATATCGATTTTATTCGAGATAATTCTAAAGCCTCCGGAAACGGGGGCTTTTTTTGTAGGTATGGATTGATTTTTCAGAGGTTGACTTAAAAAACATCTTTGCTTACCCGCCGCTGGCGCGCTGCCAATCCCGCTGCAAAATCAAAATAAATTTTACCCCCGATCGCGCTAATTTGCAATAAGAGCGCGACATCACCATTTCGATTCCCACCAGCCAACACACTAGCCACTCAATGGCATACGGTAGTTCGTTGAGTGGCATTGCGGGAGAGAATGAGGGAATCGAAACGAACGGAACAAAACCAATAGCCTGGCCAACCTGAAAGATAAATTAGAGAAGTTACACCTGCTATCCTGAAACTAAAAGTCAATATTAATCGTTAAATTTGTAGGAAAATAAAACAATGGAAATTATGAACGTAGTTGAAAAAAGAGACTTTATACACAGGTATTTGCATCAGTTAGAAGAACCTGTTCTAAATGAAATTTACGCCAAAATGATATCCCTTTTCAATGAAACTTTAATTGAAGAATCAGAAGAAGATATTGTAAATGGAAATCTAATCGGTCACGAATCATTAAAACAGGAGATATCAAATTGGAAGACTACAAAATAAGTTGGACCTCGAGAGCTGTAAAAGACCTGCGAAAGATATATAACTTTTACACAGAGCAAATTGGAGAAGATAAGGCTTTTGAAATAATCCAATCTTTAGTAAATCAAGTTGATATTTTATCAGACAGGAAATTTGTTGAAATTGGTGCTATAGATTAACAGTTTAGTCATTTAAAAAGGACATCCAAAAAGCTAATCGAACACAATATAAAAATCACTTACAGAACAAGCGACAACAGCAATACTGTCTATATTAACAGAGTCTTTGACACACGTCAGAATCCGAATAAAAATAAATAACCCCACCGCACGACCTGTCCCGATAGTGCAACGTATCGGGAATCAGGAAAAGCGGTATTCGTCATCAATCGTCAGCACTGCGTCCGCCTATCGGCAGAAAAAGCCAGGCCAAACCATCATAGCAAATTTCAGTAATTCCTTTATATTTAATTAACTTTTCTTTTTTACGTTTGTGACTGTATTTAGTTGCAAATATAATTTCTTTTTTAATTTTGCTGGTGTTATTCCTTCAGATTTTTTTGAGTATGCTCTATACTATTGATTACGTGCCGTTTGGTTGAGCTTTCGTATTTGTGTCCGGCCATATTTTTCTATCAGTTAGTATTTTATACTTTGACCAACAAAAAACTATTTTCAAGCGCCAGCGGGGGCTGTCTTTTGTCATACCATTTAACGATACATTGCGGGAAATTCCATTATGAACTAAAAATTATATATTCAACGGAATAATTGTATAAAATGATTTTTTTTTTTTCTTTGTTGTGAAAACAAGCTGGAAGGAGGTGATATATTATCCCTGTGACTTAATTACGATTTCTCACAGGTTAACTTAAATCAGATATTTTTTTAAGAAAATGCATTGAATAATAAGATTATTGATGTATAGGTGTGATCCTACCCAAACGGATACTGTTTAGCTATGCAGTAATATAGTAAAAAAGTAGAAGCACAACCCAAGCAAAAACGGTGTTTTTGGCAAGAGATGTGCTTCAATTGTAACATTTCAAAAATAATTAAAATGAGACATTTAGTTAGACTTATAATCATTTTATTTTTTATTAAATTTGTTTTAGTTTCTTGTCAACAGGATGAATATTATGAGCCGCAGGAAACTTTTAAATCAAATTATCGATATGATAAGGATATAAATAGTTTTGCAGAGATGGTAGCCAAGGCAATGAATTCCAGGCAGTTTAGGGCTTCAATTAAGAAGGAGGCGGTAAAGGAATTTGATGGCGATTTTGATGTTTTAATGGCCAAGTATCAAGATAAACAGATTAATACAGAAAAAAGTAGTGAAGGGATTAATCTTTTTGATCATTTGGCTGAAAAGTCTACCAAAACGAAATCTTTAAATGATAAAAAGAAAGCAAAGAAGTACCTTAAAGAATTGCAAAATAAATATCCGTTATTACAGATATCTGTTCCTGAAGTTTATGAAAACAGCACAAAAGAATGGGATGTTGACTCACATATTCCTCTAGTAGCATACATTCCATCTGATTACCAGGAAGGGGAAACTAAACAGATTCCTGCTTATGATCAGTATGGCAAGAAAGTATTTATTGATGCCGTAACTGAACCAACAGAGCCAGTAATAGTGGTTAGTATGAATGAGCGATTGATTGTTTTCGAAAAAACTAAATCATTACCCGAACAAGATTTTATTGAGATCGCTAGCACTTCAGATTACATAATAGGCCTGGCGCCAGGCCCAGGAGGTAGTCATATTGTTACTGTTGGTGGCGGTACCGGTGGTGGCGGTACCGGTGGAGGTACTGGTGGCGGTGGTACCGGTGGAGGTACTGGTGGTGGCACTACTTATGATAGAGATAGTAATGATGAAAAAGATTATTTGAACAAAGCAAAGTTCGTATCGAAGGATGCTTTCAGAAGTGTTGAAGGCTGGCCGTCAGGGAAACCTGAGTTTAAAGTAACAATATTGCATACACAAACAATGGGAGGTTCACATTCTTTAGGTACTCTAACTAAATATCCCACTAAGAATGGGTGGATTAGAAAAAAACTTTTTACAGTTAGTTTGTTGACTAAAAACTTAAATATGGAATTATTTACATACAATAGAGATGAGTTTGGCAATAGATACAAAATACACTGGCTTGAGCAGGATTGGGGAACCAATAATCAAACATTCACTGTTAATTATTCCAATGATTTTGAAGGCGGAGGTCAATTTGATATTGATTTTGAAGTAGAAGGAAAATCAAATGATGATGAAGCAGGCGAGTCATATGTTGAGTATATAGATGATACTGACGGCGAGGGGTATATGTACTCAACAGGCATATTGAATTTTTGGATTAATCAACAATAGTAAATTAAAAGGTTGTATTCACTTGAGAATGCAGCCTTTAATTTCAAATTCTTTATTGAACGAAACTATGATATTTGTTTTGTAGTTTTGTTATAAATGAATAGTGCTTTTAAAGTAAAAATTTTATAATGAATTCAATTAAACAGCTTTTGTTGCTCTCATTGCTAATAATTTTTAAACTCAATACTTTAGCGCAAACATACTCAATTTCAGGTAAAGTAGTTGATTTTGAGAGCCATGAACCTTTAATTAATGTAACAGTACATAGTCACGATAGTAATAAAGGTATTTATACGAATGATTATGGTTATTATAGTCTTATCTTGCCAAAGGGTAAACATCAACTATCCTACTCTTTTGTAGGGTATGGAGAGATTTTGAAAGCAATAGATTTACAGACAGATACGATAATTAATATAGCATTAAAGCCAGGGGAATTACTTCAAACAGTAGAAGTCACAGCCAATCAGAATAGTAGGCTTGTGGCCGAATTAGGTGCAATAAGACTCAATCCACAGTTGATTGAAGAGTCTGCTATTATTTTTGGTGAAGCAGATTTGATCAAATATGCTCAACAAATGCCAGGTGTACAGGGTGGTCATGAAGGTTTTTCAGGTATGCATGTGCGAGGAGGCAGCCATGACCAAAATCTTATTTTACTCGATGGTGTGCCTGTTTATAATATTAACCATTTTTTTGGCTTGTTTTCGGTATTTCACCCCGGGGTTATCAAAAGTGCTACACTTTATAAAAGCAACATTCCTGCTCGTTATAGAGGAGGAGTATCATCTGTGCTAGATGTACGCTTAAGAGAAGGTAATTTGCAGAAATATACAGGTGAAATAGCTATAGGCCTTATTTCGTCTAAGATTAATATTGAGGGTCCAATAAAAAAAGATACAGCCTCTTTCTTATTTGCCTACAGACGAACCTATTTAGATTTGTTCACGAGACCACTGGCTGCTGCAACTGGAAGTAATGTAAGTGTGGGATACTTTTTTCACGACTTAAATGCCAAAGTTAATTATGTTTTTTCACCCAAAAGCAGGCTCTATCTGAGTACTTATATTGGAAAAGATGCTTTTTTTATGAAAAACAAAGAAAGTGTCCAAACTGATGATGTAGATTATGTAATTAATCAGAAATCAGATCTTGGATGGGGAAATATTACCGGTGTTATGCGCTGGAACTATATTTATTCAAATCAGCTTTTCTCGAACTTTACTTTTTCGGTAAGCCATTTTGACTTTGATAATAGCAACCTTACAAGCGAAAATACTTCTGATGGTGATAAAAAAATAGATAATAATTACAGCTCAGGTATTGAGGAACTTGCCACGGCAATAGATTTTGATTACTTCCTTGCACACGATCACTACCTACGATTTGGCATAAAGCTAAGGGGTAGACGTTTTAATCCCGGTATAGAAAGTATGCATTATAATTATCAAAATGACATTGAACTGAATTCTACTGTTTCAAATGCAAAAGTAACTGCCCTGCAGTACGCTGTCTATATTGAAGATGAATGGGAAGTTACTGGTGAAATAAAGGCTTCCATTGGGTTGAATATTAATGGTTTTTATACAGACAGTGTTTCATACAACTATTTGGAACCAAGATTAGCCATAAATTGGCAAATAGCTGAAAAAGTTGCTCTGATGGGAAGTTATAACTACCTTCATCAATACCTTCATTTGGTCACCAATTCAGGTTTGGGTATGCCAACAGATCTATGGGTTCCTTCAACAAAACGTATTCCACCTGTTAGCGTATCCCAGCCTTCTTTAGGCATTAGCTGGCAAATTCTCCCCAAAGTGCACCTTAACATGGATGCTTATTATAAAAGTATGCATAATGTTACCGAATACCGTATGGAATACTTGCTAGAAGAAGACCAAAAAGATTGGCAAAATAAACTAGTGAGTGGTAATGGAAAATCTTACGGTATAGAAATTTTGCTGGAGAAAAGTGGGCAAAAAACGAATGCATGGCTTAGCTATACGCTTTCAAAATCAACTCGTACTTTCGAAGAGCTTAATCAAGGAAAACCTTTCCCATATGTGTACGATCGACGGCATATTTTCAATGTCAATTTAACCCACGAATTCAATGATCATATTAAGCTTAATGCTTATTGGGTTTTTCGTAGTGGCAGGTTTGCTACTTTTGAAACCAATAGCTATATGCCTTACTCACCTTTTCCTACTGGAAATGAAACTGTGGATTACTACGGCCAAATGAATAATTTACAATATCCTAATTACCACCGATTGGACTTATCATTGATGCTGGAGAAAGAAAAAAAGCGGGGTGTACGAACCTGGAAAATTGGCCTTTATAATGCCTATTCTCAAGTCAACCCTTTTATCGTAGAGTATGATTCTTCAATGAATAGATTTAACAAGATTGGCATATTTCCTATTCTACCTTTTATTAGTTATCATTTTAAATTTTAGTTATGGTTAGGTTTATTCTTTTATTTACAATTGCTGCATCCACACTTTATTCTTGCCAGGAACCCGTTGATTTGTACCTAGAAGAAGGAGAGCGGAAGATCGTTGCACATGGATATTTATCACCTGGAGTACAAGCTGAAATTAACCTAGAATTATCCTTTCCATACAACTCAGGGGATGGCGGAGACACTGAGGAAATAACAAATGCTGTAGTAAAACTAAATGATCAATATGGTCATACACAGGAGTTTTCATACAATGATTCCATAAGGTCATATTTACCTGTTAATTATATGAATATATTGCCCGGCGATGTGTATGATTTAAAGGTAAAAGTACCGGGGTATGATTCTGTTTTCGCTCGCACAAGAATTCCCTCAAAAATAAAAATTGATTCCATACGACACTACCCCGTAACAGTAGATTATAGAGAATTGGAAAGATATGAGATCACATTTTCTGATCCTCCCAATGAAGAAAACTTCTACTTTTTCTATACCATTGGTGGTTCATATAATCATTTTTATAGTGATGATCCTTTATTGCAATGGGATTTTGTTGAAAAGGATTATATCGTATTTAGTGATGAGATTATTGATGGGCAAAAATACACAATAGTAATCGATTACTTTTTTAATTCTGAGGATAGTGTAAGCATTCATTTGCAAAGTCTTTCACCCGAAGCATATTTTTATTTTCAGTCGATTGATGCTCAGCATAATATACATGAGTTCCCAATTGAGAATGTGGAATTAAACATACCCATTGCTCAGCCATTTCAGATATTTACGAACCTGGAAAATGCAGTTGGCATTTTTGCTTCCTTTAATTCAGATGTAAAAACACTACCAGCTCCTGAATGATTTTTTCGGACATAATTTCTTTGTGGAAACAAGTTGCAAACTATCTGTCCCAGCCTGGATTTGAAACTAGCGCAAAAAAAAATCCGTGCTAGAGCATGTTTAATTTCACTTCGCTACTTTTGAATTCATGCCAAATGTTATGCGTCATTTTTTTGTTTCAATTGTCACCTTTGAAAAGCCTTTTCAATAAGCTGCTAAAAATCATACCGTATTAGAGCGTAATTAATAATGCAGTCTTTGACTATACTCAAATTTTATTGTGTCCCTTGTTTTATCCTCAGTAATTTAAAACCTTTTCAAATTAGCGTATTTCCCGAAAAAACACATCTCTGAGGTTTTTTAAATCATCGGCATTGCCTAAATTCACATCCCCCCGCTGGCGCTTCCAATGCCAATCCCACATTAAAATCAAAATTTAGTGTCTCGATATTGGGAATGGGTTTTGGTAGTAGATTTTGAATCTTGAGTGAGGATAAGTGAAAGCTTTCCAAAAAAATATCCTTCAAATAGCAACTCAATCGACGATAAATAAACGCTAAGTTCGTGCTATTGCATTATTATTCTACGTTATGTTAATTGCCTAAGCGGATATGATGTATCAAAATAGATAAACATGTTTTTTTTAGAAGCTAACCATCTTAAATTTTGTCTGGTTAGATAATTCTCCGTTAAATAAAAAATTGTAAATTGTATTTCAAATATGCTTGCTCTATAGCCTTCTATAATCGATAAACCCATAACCCATGCAACAATGCTCATTCGAAAATATACCCGATAGTTTCTTAAAAAAATGGCAGGAAATTGCTGATCTGTTAGCCAATATCATTCAAGTGCCCGCTGCGCTAATTATGAAAGTAGAAAACGAGACTATGGAAGTTTTCTCTGCAAGCAAAACAGAAAATAATCCATACAACATTGGTGATAAAGAACACTGGCACGGCTTATATTGCGAAACGGTAATTAAAACACAAAAAAAACTCAATATTCCCAATGCACTAAAAGATAAAGACTGGGACAAAAACCCCGATCTTAAATTGGGAATGCTTGCTTATCTCGGGTTTCCCATAAACTTCCCCGATAAAACCCCTTTTGGCACCTTATGCGTGCTCGACAGCGAGGAGAGGCAGTTTACAGCAGAGCAGGATAAAATATTACTCCAATTCAAAAACACCATAGAGCTGGATTTGGCTTTGATATGTACGTTGGAATTAGAAAAAAACAGCGATCAAAGCGATATAATTAATAATTTACTGCACAATAACGAAGAGTACCAGGTGATAAATGAAGAGTACCTCACAACAAACGAGGAGCTTCAACAAACCAATGACGAATTACAGCAAGCCAAACAAAGAGCTGAAGAAAATGAAGAAAAATACCGCCGAATTGCAGATAATGTAACCGATGTAGTCTGGATTACCGACCTCGAAATGAACCCGACTTACATTAGCCCCTCAGTTGAGCGGGTGTATGGAATTACGCCCGAAGAATACCTCAAACATCCAATAACCCGGACTTATCCGCCGGCATCCATTGAAAAGTTTAAGCAAACGTTGGCAGAACAATTTGCAAAAGAGCAAGACCCAAAGGCCGATAAAAACCGGACTTTTCAACTTGAAGTAGAACGCTATTACGCCGATGGTACCCTTGGCTGGGATGCCATTAATGCGACTTTCATACGCGATGCTCAAAAGAACCCGATAGCTATTCAGGGTGTTTCGCACGATATTACCGAGCGTAAACAGGCCGAAGAAAAATTACAAGAAAGCGTAAGGCGTTTTGATGAGTTGGTGGCAAAAATACCTGTGGGCGTATATGCCGTTTGGTTAAAACAAGACGGACAAATGAAATTCGACTACATCAGCGATCGTTGGTGTGCCATCCATAAGTTGAAGCGTGAAGATGTCATGGCTGATGCTGCAATAGTGAATAATCAGGTTCATCCCGATGAACGGGAAGCTTTTCTTGCAAAAAATCTGGATGCAGCACGTGGGCAAAAATCTTTTGTATGGGAAGGACGCTTCATTGTTGGTAAGGGAGAACTGCGATGGCTTCGAATAGAGTCTTCACCGGCTGCTTTTAATAATGACAACATTCGCTGGTTTGGTGTTACACAAGATATTACGGAACGCAAACAGGCAGAAAAGTCACTACAAGAAAAAAATGACCTTTTAGAGAAGGTTTTTGACAGTAATTTTGATTTGGTTGCACTCACCGACCTGGAAGGCAACTTTACTATGGTTGGCAAATCGCACGAAATACTGGGCTATGACAGGGATTTTTTGAGTGGAAAAAACGTAATGGACTTTGTACATCCCGAAGATGTGGCACATGTAAGCAAAGAATTTACACAGTTTTTAAAATCAGGTAACGACCGCATGGTTGAATACCGCAATAGATGCAGCGATGGTACCTATTTATGGTTTGAAACCATAGGCACAATATTAAAAGATGAAAAAGGCAATCCGGAGCAAATTTTATTTAATACACGAAATATTACTGAACGAAAAAAAGCAGAAGATGCGCTACGCGAAAGCGAAACCCGGTTCCAGAAAATGCTTAGCGTTGTTCCTGATATGATATCAATCCAGAACCCCGAAATGGATATTCTTTACAGCAATTGGCAAGGTTTTGCCGCTGTGCCGAAAAGCAAACAATTTTTAAATACAAAATGTTATAAAACTTACCGGAATTTTGATGATACCTGTCCGGATTGTCTCGCAAAAACAGTTTTGAAAACACGGAAACCTGTTCATGAAGAAAGACAGTTACCGGACGGAACATGGTATGATATCCGTGTGATTCCAATACTTGATGAAAACAATAACGTTGAAATGTTTATGGAGTGGGTGCGGGATATTACTGAAAGCAAACAGACCGAGGAAACACTGCGTTTAAATTATGCACTGCTACAGATCGCAGGTGAAACGGCTCGTTTCGGTGGTTGGAGTGTCGATTTAGAGAAAAACACAGCTACCTGGTCTGATGCCGTGGCGGATATTCATGAAGTGCCGCAAGGATTTGCCCCACCTGTAGAGGAAGCCATCAATTTTTATGCACCCGAATGGCGAGAAAAGATTACACAGGTTTTTGGTGATTGCGCCCAAAAAGGGATTCCTTACGATGAAGAAATGGAAATTATCACTGCAAAGGGGAAGCGTGTATGGGTGCGGGCTAATGGTAGAGCGGTGAGAGATGAAAACGGCAAGATAATTAAAGTACAGGGTTCTTTTCAGGATATTACTGAGTATAAACAGGCAGAAGAAGCACTGAGGGAGAGCGAACGAAAAATGCGAAGCATTTATAGTGTGGCTCCTACCGGGATCGGGGTTGTTGTTAATAGGGTGCTTAAGGATGTGAATCCGCGTGTTTGCGATATGACCGGCTATGCCAGGGAAGAACTAATTGAAAAAAATGCCCGCATACTTTATCCTACACAAGAAGATTATGAATTTGTCGGCAAAGAAAAGTATAAGCAAATCAGGGCAAAAGGTACTGGTGAAGTGGAGACGCGCTGGCAGCAGAAGAATGGAACAATCATCAATTTGCTCATGGCTTCTACACCCATTGATAAAAAGGACCTCTCCAAAGGCGTAGCATTCACTGCCCTGGACATCACCGACCGCAAACAGGCAGAGGAAGCTCTTAAAGACAGTACAAAAAAACTGCAACACTGGCATGAGTTATTGACTTACATCATTAAACACAATAGGAGTGCTGTAGCTGTGCATGATAAAGATTTGAATTACATCTATGTGAGCCAGCGATATATGGATATTTTCAACGTGAAAGACCCGGATATTATTGGAAAACATCATTACGAGGTATTTCCCGATCTGCCCCAAAAGTGGAGGGATGTGCATCAAAAAGCGCTTCAAGGAGAAGTGCAAAGTGCAGAAGAAGATCCGTTTTATCGTGCAGACGGGATCGTGGAATGGACACGCTGGGAGTGCCGCCCGTGGTACGAAGCTGATGGCTCCATCGGGGGCATCATTGTTTATACAGAGGTGATTACCGAACGCAAGCAGCGGGAACAAATATTAACCGAGCAAAAAGATTTGCTCTCGGCGATTTACCGCAACGCACCTATGGTGATGATGGTCGTCAATTCCGAAAGGCGTGTCCAGCAGGTCAATGGCTTTGCCACGCAGTTTGCCGGCAAAGATGCAGAAGATATGTTGGGTTTACGTGGCGGTGAGGCACTGCGGTGCATGCACGTTTTGGATGACCCCAAAGGTTGCGGATTTGGGGAGTTTTGCCGGCAATGTGTTATTCGCAACACGGTGCTTGATACCCTCGAAACCGGTGAAACGCATTTGCAGGAAGAAGCGCCCTATTTTTTTAAAGGGGAAGATGATAAGATTAAGGAAATGACCTTCCTGACTTCTACCACAGCCATTCAGGTAAAGGGTGAGCGCATGGTTCTGGTAACTCTGCAGGACATCACAGATCGCAAACAGGCTGAGGAAGCGCTTAAAGAAAGCGAAAAAAGATTCCATCATGTATTGCGCGATATTCCATGGATAGCAGTGCAAGGCTACCAATTTGACGGTACAGTAATTTATTGGAATAAGGCATCAGAGAATCTGTACGGTTATACTGCGGATGAAGCATTTGGAAGTAAATTGTATGAACTTATTATTCCACCGGAGATGCGTGAAAATGTGCGCGATGAAATGCAGCAAATGCATGAAACTTTAAAGCCAGCACCTTCGGCTGAATTGTCTTTGATGCGAAAAAACGGTTCCAGAGTTTCTGTTATTTCCAGCCATGCTATTATTCAGAGAAAAGGACATGCACCCGAACTATTTTGCTTGGATGTAGATATTACCGACCGCAAAAGAGCTGAAAAATTACTGCAGGAACGTAACGAAAAGATTAGAGCACAAAATGAAGAATACGAGAGTATTAACGAAGAGTTAAGGCAAATCAATGAAGAACTGATTGAAGCCAAAGAAAAAGCCGAGCAGAGCGACCGCCTGAAGACGGCATTTCTGCAAAATATGTCGCATGAAATACGCACACCACTCAATGCTATTTCAGGTTTTTCGGGTATGCTGAATAAACCAAAACTACAGGATGAGAAACGGAAAAAATTTGTTTCCATCATTCAAAATAGTAGCCAGCAATTGGTGGCAATTATCAGCGATATTCTTACCATTTCGTCGCTCGATACCGAGCAGGAAAAAGTAAATATCGCCGAAGTTGACATAAATCGCGTTATGGAAGAACTTTTTTCCATTTTTAAACCCGAAGCGCGAAAGCAAGATATTGCATTAAAAACAAAAAAACCATTAAGCGATGGTCAGTCAGTTATTTATACGGATAAAACAAAGATCACACAGATATTTACAAATTTACTGTCCAACGCACTCAAATTTACCCACGAAGGTTTTGTTGAAATGGGCTATACTGTGAAAACAGACAATGAGATAGCCGAAATGGAATTTTATGTAAAAGATTCCGGTATTGGCATGACTTCCGACCAGCAAAAAATAATATTTGAACGGTTTCAGCAGGCACATAAATCAATCAATAAACTTTATGGTGGTACCGGTTTAGGGCTCTCTATTTCCAGGGGGTTTGCCGAAATGTTGGGTGGTAAAATTTGGCTGGAGTCAGCACCCAATGAAGGATCCACTTTTTATTTTACCATACCGTATAAATCTGTCAATAAGATTGATACAGCAACGTCTCATATAGCACAAAACGTAAGTTCAGGAACCATTTTGGTAGCCGAAGACGAAGAATTAAATTTTATTCTTATTGAAGAGTATTTGAACAGCCTCGACGTAAAACTTATTCATGCCAAAGACGGACAGGAAACCTTGGATATTTGTAAATCAAAACAGCAAATAGACCTGGTTTTAATGGACATTAAGATGCCAAAGATGACAGGCGATGAAGCAGCAAAAATAATAAAGAAACTGAAACCCGGTTTGCCAATTGTAGCGCAGTCGGCTTACGTTCAGGAGCACGATATTGAACGTTTTTCAGATATATTCGACGCTTACCTGGCAAAACCAATTACCGAAGACGTTTTAAAGCAAATTGTAAATAAATTTATCAACATTTCGAAGGAATGAGGTTTAACCCTCGAACCGGCGCTATCGCAGCTGAAACCCAACCCTCGAAGCGGTTGGAGCGCAGCGGAAACCCTTCGAGCGGTTGAGAAACCAATTCGCGGAGTAAAATACTACCGTTTTACGGGTTGAAATTCCAACCGCTTTCTGGTTTGCAAACCCAACCGCTTCAAGGGTCTGCGACCACTTGAAGGGTTTAACGTTCGTTGAAGGCATTGGCGACCCGAATCCTCGAAGCGGTTTCGAGTGGTGCAAATTAATTACTATATTTGATAAAAATTAAAGTAATAGCCAATAATCATAAGGCATGCAAAACAGAATTCCATTAGACGAAGGGCTTTATTACCATATTTATAATCATGCCAATGGTCAAGACGATTTTTTTAAAGATAAAAATGATTATCAGAATTTTCTTAATCGCTATGTAAAATATATTGTACCAATTTGCAATACGTTTGCATATTGTTTAATGCCAAACCATTTTCATTTTTTTGTTCAGGTTAAACCTGAAAATGACCTAATTAAAATCCTTAAACCAAATCAAGAAACCAATAAAGTTGATAGCAAAACAATTAGCTACTGCTTTTCCCATTGTTTCAATGGTTATACCCAAGCATTCAACAAAAAATATCACAGAAATGGTAATTTGTTTAAAAGTACTTTTAAGCGAAAACCTGTAAAAACTGAAAAATATTTTGTCCAGTTAGTTCATTACATTCATTCGAACCCTGTAAAAGATGGATTTGTAGAGAAAATTGAGCAATGGGAGTACTCATCGTATAACTCTTTTTTCTCAAATAATTCGGATAAATTTATCAGGAAGGGAACTGTTATTGAGTATTTTGGCGATATTGAGAATTTTAAATTTATACACCAACAACCGTTTAATTTATAAAACACTTCGAAGCAGTTTAAACGCAGCGGAAACCAAACCCTCGAAGCGGTTGGAGCGCAGCGGAAACCCCTCGAGCGGTTGAGAAGTAAGTAACGAACGGTGAAAATAAAAAATTAACCGTTTTCCGGTATATAAACCCAACCGCTTCAAGGGTCTGCGACCACTTGAAGGGTTTTACGTTCGTTGAAGAATTTTGTTCCCAAGCCTCAAAGCGGTTGCAGCGCGGCGGAAACCCCTCGAGCGGTTGAGAAGTAAGTAACGAACGGTGAAAATAAAAAATTAACCGTTTTCCGGTATATAAATCCAACCGCTTAGCAGTGTAAAATACTACCGTTTTACGGGTTGAAATTCCAACCGCTTTCCGGTATACAAACCCAACCGCTTCAATTGTCTGCGACCACTTGAAGGGTTTTACGTTCGTTGAAGAATTTTGTTCCCAAGCCTCAAAGCGGTTGCAGCGCGGCGGAAACCCCTCGAGCGGTTGAGAAGGAAAATGGTTTAAACCAGCAGTTTTTTTTCATGAGCAAACAGACACTGCAAATATGCGATGTCGCCAGCATCAGTTGTTAAATATGGAATTTCTTAAAACAAACCCGGAGGGATTGCATATGTATAAATGTCTCAGACACGAGCAATAAATGATTCCGGAAGGAGTCGAATCCCTGTTTGATGAATCTTTATCAGTTCAATATCCACGAAAAGATTAACGCTACACGTTTTTGAATGATTGGCTTTCCGAATACAAATTTACGATTTATAATCCCTGCTCATTATTTTCCCTCAGTAATTTAAAACCTTTTCAAATTAACCTTTTCGCAAAAAAAACACACGTTTGTCGTTTTTTAGATCATCGGCATTGCCTAAATTCACATTGCGAAATTTTGGTTATTGGTTTTTTGATTTTAAAGTTAGCTAACTATGCGTGTACAACGGCTCCCACAAAAACCTGCACAAACTGAACCTTCAGAGCAGGTCGATCTGAGTTTACTGGATCCACTAATTGACAAATATAAAAACAAAAAAGGCAATATGATTCCTTTGCTCCAGGGCACTCAGGATATTTACGGCTATTTACCACGTGCTGCATTTGAAAAAATAGCACAAGAAACAGGTCTGCAGTTGAACGATATGTTTGGTGTTGCCACCTTCTATGCTCAGTTTAGACTGAAGCCTGTAGGCAAAAATATTGTCAAAGTTTGTCACGGAACAGCTTGTCATGTGCAGAATGCAACGAAAATCTCCGAATCACTGGAAGAAACTCTGGGTGTAAAAGACGGGGAAACTACCGAAGATATGTTATTTACACTTGAATCAGTGGCATGTCTTGGCTGTTGTTCTCTGGCTCCTGTAATGATGATTGGTGATGAAACCTATGGCAACCTTGATGGCAAAAAAGCTTCCAGAATTGTAAAAGATATTCGTCGAAGCGAGCAAAATTAACATAAGCATTTATTTGACATAAAGCCCTCACTTATTTATGGAAAATCTTAAGGTTATAGTAGATATAGGTAGTTCCGGAATAGCAGCCGGAGCTGGCAAGGTGCATACACACCTTCAGAACATTATAAAACAAGACCAGCTGCCAATTGATCTGCAGCAAACAAGCGGTATCGGTATGTGCTACAAAGAGCCACTGGTAGAAGTTAAAGATGCTGATGGCACTTATCTCTACGGCGACATGACACCCGACTTAATAGAGGATGTGTTGCACAGTCATTTGAAACTTAATGTGCCGTTAGAAAAATACGTGGTGCATACAGCCAACTTCGATACCCCGCATAATGCTTTTATGAATGACCAAACGCGAATAGCTTTGCGTCATTGCGGTGTTATTGATCCCGAAAAAATTGAAGAATATGAAGCGCAAGGTGGCTATCAGGCCATTAAGCGTCTGTTTAAGCACAAAGTAGAACCTGGTAAAATAATACAAACTATCATTGATTCCGGTTTACGTGGGCGCGGAGGAGGTGGTTTCCCTACAGGATTAAAATGGAAATTTGCTTTTAACAGTAAGTCAGACGAAAAATACATTATTTGCAATGCCGATGAGGGCGATCCTGGAGCTTTTATGGATCGTTCATTGCTTGAGGGTGATCCGCATGCTGTACTCGAAGGTATGATAATAGGTGCTTATGCCATGGAAGCCACCGGCGGCGTAGTTTATTGCCGGGCAGAATATCCACTTGCCATTAAACGCCTCAATAAGGCTATTCAACAGGCGCATGATAAAGGCTATTTAGGAAAGAACAGTTTTGGCATTGATGGTTTCGATTTCGATATTTATGTAAAAGAGGGGGCAGGCGCATTTGTTTGTGGTGAAGAAACTGCATTGATTGCTTCAATTGAAGGTAAGCGTGGGATGCCACGCAAGCGACCGCCTTTTCCGGCTGTATCAGGTTTGTGGGAAAAGCCCTCAAACATAAACAATGTCGAAACACTGGCCAACATACCCTGGATCATAAGTAACGGCCCGGATAAATATGCCGCATATGGCACTGAAAAAAGTAAAGGAACAAAGGTGTTTGCGCTGGCCGGGAAAATTAATCGCGGTGGTCTTGTGGAGGTGCCAATGGGTATTTCCATCGAAGATGTGGTGTATAAACTTGGCGGAGGAATTCCGGATAACAAAAAATTGAAAGCGGTGCAGCTGGGTGGCCCCTCAGGAGGTTGTATTCCTGCTCATTTACTCGATACCAAAGTCGACTACGAATCTGTAACAGCCACAGGTGCAATCATGGGCTCTGGCGGTCTGGTAGTGATGGATGAAACCACCTGTATGGTTGATGTTGCCAGGTTTTTCCTGGATTTTACGCGAAAAGAATCTTGCGGTAAGTGCACATTCTGCCGCATTGGAACCAAACGCATGCTTGAAATTTTAACACGCATTACAGAAGGCGACGGAAAACCAGAAGATATTGATAAACTGCTCGAACTTGGCGAAGAGGTTAAGAAAAATTCACTCTGTGGTTTGGGGCAAACAGCTCCAAATCCGGTATTAACGACCATACGCTATTTTAAAGATGAATATGAAGCACACATTAATGACAAGAAATGTCCTGCTGCTGTGTGCAAACAGTTATTGCATTATGAAATTGATCCGGAAAAATGTACAGGCTGCACCGTATGTGCCAAAGCTTGTCCCACAGAAGCCATTTCCGGAGAGCGAAAAGGCGTGCATGTGATCGACCAGGATAAATGTATTCAGTGCGGTGAGTGCTATAGCAAGTGTAATTTCGATGCAGTTCTAGTTTCATAAACCCGACAAAAAAGTACTTATGAGCGATAAAGTCAATATAATTCTCAACGGAAAACATACCACAGCCAATGCCGGCGATACCATACTGGAAATGTCACGTCAGCATGATATCAAAATTCCTACACTCTGTTACGATGAGCGTTTAAAACCTAACTCTTCATGTTTCGTATGCGTGGTTGAAGTGGAGCAAAATGGTAAGAAATCAATGCAGCCTTCGTGTTCCACATTTGTGAATGAAGGTATGCATATCAATACATCCAACGAAGCGGTGAAGAAATCACGGAAAACTGCCCTTGAACTCATGCTTAGTAACCATTATGCCGATTGCGTGGGGCCATGTAAGGAGGAGTGTCCGGCTGGTGTCGATGTACAGGGATATATTTCGCTTATTGAAAAAGAACGTTACAGCGATGCTATCGGGTTGATTAAAGAAACCAACCCGCTACCGGCCATTTGTGGACGTGTTTGTGTGCGCCCTTGCGAGGTGGCATGTCGGCGTAATTTGCTGGACGAAGATAATGCGGTTGGTATCGATTACCTAAAGCGTTTTGCCGCCGATCAGGATTTTGCATCAGAAAATTATTACAGCCCTGAGGTAGCTGAATCGACTGACAAAAAAGTCGCCATTATCGGTGCTGGCCCGGGCGGTCTTTCTGCTGCATGGTTTTTACAGCAAAAGGGCCATCAGTGCGATATTTACGAAGCACAACCCCATCCCGGAGGTTGGTTGCGCTACGGCATACCCGAGTACCGTTTACCCAACGACATTCTCGATAAAGAAGTAGAACGCATCACCGAGTTGGGTGTGAATATTCACTATAACCAAAAACTGGGTGACAATCTTAGTTATGCGCAATTGGATAAGGATTATGATGCTACTATTCTAACCATCGGCTCCCAAAGAGGTACTTTGCTGCGGGCTGAGGGTGAAGATGCTGAAAATGTATTTTCCGGAATCGATTTTCTCCGTAATATGGAAATGACCGGGCAGCGATACGACTTTAAAGGCAAAAAGGTGGCTGTAGTAGGTGGGGGAAATACAGCAATGGACTGCTGCCGCACTGCCATTCGTTGCGGTTCAACCGATGTAAAGGTAATTTATCGCCGCACCGAGAAAGAGATGCCTGCCAATCCCATTGAGATTCATGAATCGAAACTGGAAGGCGTGGAATATAATCTTCTGACAAACCCGGTGAAAGTGAATAAAGATGAGCAGGGACGTGTTAAAAGCATGACCCTCATAAAAATGGAACTGGGAGAACCCGATGAAAGCGGACGCCGTAGACCAAAGCCCATAGAGGGATCAGAATACGATGAAGAATTTGATTACATACTTGCAGCCATTGGGCAAAAGACCGATATCAACTTTTTGGGCGATATCAACAAGCACAGTTCCAATGGCGAACTGCTAGCCAATCGCTGGGGAGATATTGATGCTGATGAACAAACCCTGCAAACCTCCATTCCTTCCGTTTTTGCAGCAGGTGACGGCGTTACAGGTCCTGCCACGATTATAGAGGCTGTAGCTCAGGCTAAAACTGCTGCACATAGTTGCCATCAGTTTTTAATAGGAGAAGAGATTAAGCCCGAACCCAGGGAGTTTTTCAGCCGTAAAGCAAATTTTAAGAAACAGGAAAAGAAAGATTACCTGGAGAGGTATCAGAATCAACAGCGTGAAGAGATGCCAACGTTGCCTGAAAACGAACGGGTTAATTTCAATGAAGTGGAACTTGGCTATGCCGGCGAAGCGGTGGCAAAGCACGAAGCTGGCCGCTGTTTGGAGTGCGGATGCTCTGCCTTACACACCTGCGATTTAAAAGCTTATGCCACAGAATATCAGGCAGAACAAATGGCTTTTGAAGGTGAGTTCAATGATTTTGAGACCGACCACAGCCATCCGTTTATAGAGATAGACAATAATAAATGTATATTGTGTAGCCGATGTGTGCGCATTTGTAAAAATGTAGTTGGTGCGAATGCCCTCGGACTTGTGGAACGTGGATTTGAAACACACATTGCGCCGAGTATGGGCAATTCTCTTAACGATACCAACTGCGAATCCTGCGGTATGTGCATTTCCGCATGCCCGACAGGTGCTATTACAGAAAACGTGTTGTTTAAACCCCTGCCCGTGAAAACAGAAGTTTCAAGAACCCTCTGCAACTATTGCAGTATAGGTTGTGAGTTGGAGATTCATCATAAAAATGGTTTTGTAACAGCCGTTGAGGGAGCAAAGGGTACAGTTAATAAAGATGGCAATATATGCCGTTATGCCCGTTTCGGATACCATTACCTGAACGATAAAGAGCGTATTACTAAACCGTTGATCAAAGAGAACGAAAAATTTAGACCTGCGGAATTTGCTGAAGTGTTTGCTCATATTAAAAAGCAGTTCAGTGAAGGAGAGGGAGCACATAATGCACTTTTTGCCGGGGCGCGGTTATCTAACGAAGAACTCTACCTGGCAGGCAAGCTGGCCCGCGAGGGTATGAAAACAGAAAATATAGGTAGTTTCCATTATTTAGGTCGTGAATATGGTTATGTGAATAATAACAGACATAGTGTACCTTTCGACCAGCTTAAAGATGCCGGAAAATTTTTCCTCCTGGGATCTGAAATTAATACAGATAATGCAGTGGCCGGGTTTATGGTTCAACAGCAAGTTGTTGAAAATGAAAAACCTTTGGTGGTAATTACAGAAAAAGAACATTCTGCCATGTCGTACAAGGCCGATGAAAACATTCATGTAAAATCATATTACCACCTGGTAAAAGCTATGAACCACTATTTGGTGAATAATGGAAAAGAGAATCGGATGTTTATCGATGCACAATGTGCAGATTATGAAAAATATAAGTCGAATCTTTTGAGCAGCGATTATAAGGAGCTGGTAAAACAAAGTGGAATATCGGAAAACGCAGTTGAAAAGCTGGCAGATGCCTACAATCTTGAGCCAAATGCCATCATGATTTTTTCTGAGAAAGAGGTTGACCCTGCAACTTCCCAGGAAGTACTGAATCTGGCAATGATAACCGGGAAACTGGGCAAAACAGCCATGGGTGTTGTGGTACTTAAAGAAAAAAATAATTCGCAGGGATTGTTGGATATGGGTATTGCCCCATCACTCAAAATTGGCGGCGTGAAACCAGAAAAAACAGATGATACCCTGAAGATGAAAGTGCAGGAAGGGGCATTTAAAAACATCATGATTTTGGGCGAAGATCCCGCTGGTACAGCGAAAAATCAGCAAGATATTGCCAAATTGATAGATAATGCTTCATTTACAGTTGTTCAGGACGCTTTTATGACAGAAACAGCTAAACAGGCAGACGTTATTTTACCTGCATCATATACAATAGAATCAAGCGGTAGCTATACCAATACCAACCGTTTTATTCAGCAATATACCCAGCATTTTAGCACAAAGACTGGAAAAACAACATTTCATCAACTGGTTGCATTATTGGAGCAATTTGGCATTGAAACAAAAAAAGATGCCGCCTATGTGATGGACGACATAGCGCGTGATTTACCTGGCGAAGTGGACAATAAGTTAAATTTTATAGCAACAGAGTATGCCGGTGATAAAGCCATGTTTAATAATGGAGCCGATTTTATAAATAAAAAGTTTGATGAAATGTTTGAAAAGGCTTTTACAGGAAAACGAGTAGCAGTAGAAGCCAGCATATACGGTTAACCGGAATAAAACGCTTAAACATACAGCCATGAAGCACTTTAAAAACATCGATGAAATTTTGGATTTTGCCATGCAGAGCGAGCAGGAAGCCGTAGATTTTTACAGCAAAATGGCCGCCCAGGCAAAGACAAAAGATATGCAGGAAATATTTGAGCAATTTGCGCAGGAAGAAGTCAGCCATAAGGCACGCTTAAAAGAGATAAAAACCAATGGCACTTTTGAGGTTGATGATGAAAAAGTAGCCGATTTGCAAATTGCAGACTATACCGTAAAAGTAAAACCAAAACCCGACATGGATTATCAGGATGCCCTGGTGGTGGCCATGCAAAAAGAGAAAGCCGCATTCAGGCTTTATTCAAACCTGGCAAAAAGAGCTCCGAATAATGCTATGAAAGAGCTTTTCGAGGCGCTTGCCATGGAAGAATCAAAACATAAACTTCGTTTCGAGCTGGAATATGATGAGCATATCCTGCGTGAAAATTAAAAATTATTGCAGATAAACTACAAGAGGCTGTCCAAAAAGGTTCGAAGACGTTATGGCGAGTGAAACGAAGCTATCTGTTAAAAACTTGAAGGAAATCAAACAGGTCGCTTTGTCGCTCTCACTTTCGCTCTACTACGACGGAAGTCGTTCCGTGCGATGACGGCAATGTTTGACTTTTTGGAAAGTCTCTTTCATCGGTTGTTTTTTACTGAAATATTTTTAAACTCAATACTCAGCAGGTTGTTTATAATTTACGTAAACATTAAACAACAAATTATGCGAGTTATTTGGAACAATCAGTTGATTGCAGAAAGCGACAAAACCATAGTTGTGGAAAACAATTACTATTTTCCACCGGAATCGATTCATCAAAGCTTTTTTGAGCAAAACAACAAAGAGACTTTTTGTCCATGGAAAGGTAAAGCCTCTTACTATAACCTGGTTCACGGTGAAGATAAAGCTGAAGCCGCAGCCTGGTATTATCCCGAACCCAAAGCTGCAGCAAGCAACATTAAGAACCATGTGGCTTTTGACAAATCTGTAGTTAAAATCGAAGATATTTAAATGGTTATCCTGCTTCAAAACCACATGTTTAATTGTCTGCAAAAATATATTTTATGCTATTCACATCGTATATAGAGCTTAGCAAAAGCGCATTGAACAATAATATTCAGTTTATGAAAAAGATGGCCGGCAACGGTCCTCGCTATTCAATGGTGATAAAAGCCAATGCCTATGGTCATGGAATTGAGGATTTACTTCCATTAGTGGAATCTTGCGGTATAGACCACTTCTCAGTTTTTAGTGTGGAAGAGGCAAGAAGGGCATTAAAAGTGAAGAATGATTATTGCGATTTGATGATAATGGGTTTCGTTGATGATGATCATCTTGAATGGGCCATTGAAAATAATATCTCCTTTTTTGTTTTTACCAAGGAGCGCCTTGATGCTGTATGCAAGATTGCGAAGCAAACTTCGCTTCCTGCCAGAATTCACATCGAACTGGAAACCGGTATGCACCGTACCGGTTTTGTGAAAGATGACCTGGAGTACGTGGCCCAAAAGCTGCAGGAAAACGCCGGAGACATTGAACTGGAAGGTTTGTGCACGCACTTTGCCGGCGCAGAGAGCCTGAGCAATTTTGATCGTATTTATAATCAAATTGGTACTTTTCACAGGCGCTGCAGCTGGTTTCATGATAAAGGATTACAACCGAAATATAAACATCTTTCCTGTTCCGCAGGCGTGTTGAATTTTCCCGAAGCTTCAATGGATCTTGTGCGTGTAGGTATTGCCAATTATGGTTTTTGGCCCAACAACGAAACAAAAATTCTACACATACGCAATGGTCAGATTCCCGAAGATCCACTGCAACAGGTGCTTTCGTGGAAAAGTAAGGTCATGAGTGTAAATCCAGTGGCCGAGGATGAGTACGTGAGCTATGGTACAAGCTACAGGACCAACCGCGAAAGTAAAATTGCTACTGTTCCGGTAGGTTATGGTTATGGATTTAGCCGTAACTTAAGTAATATGGGACACGTTTTAATTAATGAGAAACGCGTACCAGTGGTTGGAGCAGTCAACATGAATATGATGGTAGTGGATGTGACTGATTTACCCAATGTGAAAGTGGGCGATGAAGTGGTTATGATTGGGAAACAGGGCGATAAAAGCATTACAATAAGCTCATTTAGCGACATGAACAATAGTATGAATTATGAGCTTTTAACACGCCTTCCTGCAGCTATTCCCCGGTATGAAGTTGACTAACGTTGGTTTTTTTAAACCGGCTTTTCAGTTTTTTGTAAGTTAATTGCGAAATCTTTGGTATTTTTGATAAAACAAAATATGCCATGAAACTAATAAAACTCTGCCTCTTAGCCACGCTTTTACCAACTTATCTCTTTTCCAGTTCGAATAACGATTCGCTTAAGATCGAACCAGCTATTGGCCTCGACCTATCTACTCGTTATATCTGGCGGGGTATGATGCTGGATAATGCTGCACAATTTCAACCCTGGGCTGATTTAACTTATAAGCATTTTTCAATAGGAGCCTGGGGATCTTATGCCACAGACGGCAGTTTTGCAGAGGTTGATCTCTATTTATCGTATGCTGTAAAAAACTTTACTTTTACACTTAACGACTATTTTACCGAAAACGAAGACAATCTTGCTGAATTCGATTATTTTAACTGGAAAGATTCAAAAACCAATCATGCACTGGAAGCTTTGATTGCCTATCAATTTTCTGATAAAATACCTTTAAAACTTACAGCAGGAACCTTTTTATATGGCTACGACCTCGATGAGAAAGGAAATAATCTGTATTCCACGTGGCTTTCTGCTTCTTATACCATTGATATAGATGATAGTTTTGTTCGTTTTTTTGTTGGTGGTACTCCTTATGAAAGTATGTACCATAATGAAGCTGCCATTACAAGTGTTGGTGCAGAAATAACTAAAAAATTAGAGTTTACAAACAAATTCAGCATTCCTTTGAATGTGAATTTTACTGTAAATCCAACAACCGAAGATGTATTCCTTACTGCTTTGTTAAGCTTTTGATAAATTGAGTATTAAAGCCAGTTGAAAAAATGTAAATAACTTCTAAATGTATTTGCTCATATTCTGGCTGGCTTACCCTAAATTCGTGAAAAAGACGATTATGAAGCTTATTGCCGATTTTCATATTCATTCGCATTACTCCCGCGCAACAAGTAAACAATTGACACCTGAATATCTTGAGTTATTCGGTAGGAAGAAAGGTATCAATGTTATTGGAACAGGTGATTTTACCCATCCCGGCTGGCTCGATGAATTGCAGCAAAAATTACAACCTGCCGAACAGGGTTTGTTTAAACTGAAAGAGGAGTTTCGTCTGAAAGAAGTTGCACCAAAAGGAGTGGTTCGGTTTATGCTAACCTCAGAGATTAGTAATATTTATAAAAAGCACGATAAAACACGGAAGGTGCATAACGTGATTTGCGCTCCTGATTTTCAGACTGTTCACAAAATTAATCATAAGCTGGAAAGTATTGGTGGTAACCTGAAAAGTGATGGTCGTCCGATTCTTGGTCTGGACTCCCGCGATTTACTCGAGATAGCGCTTGAAGCAAATGAGCATATTTTTTTCATTCCTGCACATATTTGGACACCATGGTTTTCGGCACTTGGTGCTAAATCGGGTTTCGACAGTATTCATGAGTGTTATGATGATCTGACAAAGTATATTCATGCCGTAGAGACAGGTTTGTCCACAGATCCGGCAATGAACTGGATGATTTCTGAACTTGATCAGTTCACATTGTTGTCGAATTCCGATGCACATTCACCCGATAAGCTCGGACGAAATGCCAACTGGTTCGATACCGAACTCAACTATGATGATATAATTGAAGCTATGAGAAATGGCGGAAATAAGGGTTTTAAAGGAACCATTGACATGTTTCCCCAGGAGGGCAAATATCATTATGCCGGGCATAGAAAATGTAAAGTGTGTTTGAACCCGGTAGAAGTTATTGAGGCCGGAGGAATTTGCCCGGTGTGCGGTAAAAAAGTGACCGAAGGTGTGATGAACCGTGTAGCCGAGTTATCAGACAGGAAAGAACTCAGTGAACGTAAAAATCGAAAACCATTTTATTCAATTATTCCATTACGGGAAATGCTTGCCGGAATCGAGGGCGTAGGACCAAATTCAAAAAGAGTAGGAAAACAGTTTGAAGAGGTTTTGAAAACGCTCGGCAATGAGATGCACATCTTGCTCGAAAAGCCGGTTGATGATATCAGCCAGCAGGGCTTTCCTTTGCTGGCTGAGGGCATTGAGCGTATGCGGGCCCGAAAAGTCTATATTCAGGAAGGGTATGATGGTGAATATGGAAAAATCACCGTGTTTAAACCGGGCGAAATAAGAGAAATGCAATCCGGTGATTCGTTATTTAACGAAGATGCCCAAAATATTGATTTACCTGAAGAAAGGCCATTGTTGAATTTCGACCTTGAGGCTCTTCAGCGGTTACATCATTCTGTTCATCTCACACGGCAATCTGTGGTGCAAGAGCCGGAAAGTCCTGTATATGAAAAACAGCATGCCACAGGCCCGCTTTCAGCCCTGAATAGTTCGCAGGAAAAAGCAGCTCTGCATGAGTCCGGCCCTGCAATGGTACTAGCTGGACCCGGTACTGGAAAAACTAAAACATTAACTGCCCATGTCTATTCCCTGATTCACAATGGGCTTGTTCCGCAAAAGAAAATTGCTACAATTACATTTACAAATAAGGCCGCAGGGGAGATAAAAGCACGGCTGGCTGATTTGTTGCAAACCAATGAGGAAGCTCTGCAAATGACAACCAATACCTTTCATGGACTAGGATTTATTATTTGTAATGAACATGCTGAGGATTTGCAGCGTAAAACTGGTTTCATGCTCATCGATCCCGATGAGACAGTTGCAATTTTGCAACAATTAACTGGTGAAAAACTAAGGGAGGTAAAGCAAAGTGCAGTACAAATTAGTCTGTATAAACAAAATATTGTGTCAGCGCTATCAGATGCAGACATTCAACTGCTGGACCAATATGAAGATTATCTGATCAGCAATAATTTGTTCGACCTGGATGACTTACTTTATCGTCCCGTAAAGTTATTGAAAGAAAACAAGGAAATAAGCAAACAATGGCAGCAAAGCTTCAGCCATATTTTAGTAGATGAATACCAGGATACTAATCCGGTTCAGTACGAATTACTTAATCAACTTATCGATGGAGCAAATTCTAATTTATATGTGGTCGGAGATCCCAACCAGGCCATTTATGGATTTCGGGGTGCTTCTGTAAAATATATGCGCAGGTTTGTAGCAGACTTTCCACAGGCAACTATTTACCGCTTACAGCAATCATACAGATGTAGTCAGCGTATTTTGGCATCTTCGGCCAATGTGCTATCTTCAGAAACCAGTGCACTGAAAGGTATAAATGAAGGAGTGAAAATTAAAATATCGGCCTATGCTTCCGGTGCTGCCGAGGCTGAAGGAATTGCCCGTAAGATTGAAGTTTTAACAGGTGGTATGGGTTTCTTTTCAAAAGATAGCCAGGTGGTAGCAAGCAATGATGACGCTGAAGTCAGTTTATCAGATATTGCTATATTAATGCGCACGCGCCGCCAGTCAGATGCACTGAAAAAAGCTTTGAAGGATCATCATATTCCTTTCCAGGAAGCAGGAGAGGAGCCTTTCTGGAAAAAAACACCATGGTCTATTGTGATTAATTTACTGAACTTCAGGTACTACCAGTTGCCGCATTTGCAAAAGGAATTAAAAGCCGAAACCTTTTCGCTGGTGCAAGAAATACCTGAAAACGAACCTGCAGCAGAAACGCTGAAATTTATTACAAATAGACTCAGGGCAGAATATGAATTTGACCAAACGCAATATCAAATGATGCGCTCAATGGCTGAGGGGTTAGATTGTAAAACATTTCTCACGCGATTAAAAACCGGTTGGGGTGCAGATGCAATAGACAATAAACTTGAGGCTGTACAATTACTTACAATGCATGCAGCAAAAGGACTGGAATTTGATACTGTCTTTATTCCGGGTTTGGAAGATGGCATTATGCCTTTTCACATGTTTAGGGAGCAGGTAGACTCAGAAGAGGAGGAACGTTTGCTGTATGTAGCTATGACAAGGGCAAAAGGAAATTTATGGTTGTCGCATGCCAATCAACGTTTCTTATTTAATCAGCAACAGAAACTTAAAGTTTCTCCTTTTTTAAAGCGTATTAATAAAGCACTTACTGAGCAGTTTAAGGAGAAATCTTCAGCAAAACAAAAGGCAGATGGCAATCAATTAAAATTGTTTTAGATTAAAAGCTCTAATCCGGGGCGTTTTTGAGCGATAACTTCATTACACCATCAAGTGAAAGGTCATAGGTGAGTCCTATTTTTTCCACAACAGTTACGTTTTCTTTAATTTCAAGCGTTGTAAGACCTTCAAGCGACATTTCATAGGTAGGCTCAATGCCTGCTTTTCTTTTTATATCTATTTTCACCTGCATTAAATCTTCAATAGGGATATCGTACGATACATCAAGGTAATGCTCAACTTTTAGTTCTCTGACAAGCTCAAGATTCATTAAATCTTCAATAGAAATTTCATAAGAAGGCTCAATATCCTGTGCTGAGTCAGAAATAACGTTTATGCTTAATAACTCTTCAAGGGTTAAATTATACACATCATTATCATATTGGGCAAAGGCATTAAAACTTGTTATACCCAAGACCATAATCATAGTTAGCTGTTTTATGAGGCTATAAATTTTACCCATTAAAAACTTGTGTATTAATGTGCAGCACTACAATCGAAATCTTATTCCGAGAAAGCAACGTTTTCAATTACCAGTCTATAAGTCTGGTATTGGTAACATGTCGGTTTATTTCTTTATGCCCAGATTAACAAGATTTGAACTAATTTTAAGGCCTTTTGACTGGGCAGATGATGTTTTGATTTCAAATTTTGGTTTATTCCCCACCACAACGAAGTTGATGTCGGAACCTTTGCCAGTTCCATTATTCGTGTCTGATATCAATAATGTGGCTTTTGATCCTATGCTGGTTTTGGCATCACTAACTTTTGACCCTTTGGTTTTGGGGATATACAGGATGTGGGGGTTTGCAAGTTCTCCGAGGCTGTTTATTTTTTTGACTTTTATGGTCTGTGAACCAGCTTTTTTTACCTTGGCAAGGTTCATTAACTCGGTATATATTTGGTCGTTACCGAGTACAGTAATATTAAATGTTCCTGATTTATAGGAAGCGGGCCATTCAATCAATTTAATGAAGTTGTAGATAAAAATGGATTGAAGTTTAGCAGTATTTTGGGCTGTGCTTGTAGAAGACGCCAGAATAAGTGTAATGAGGACAACTGCAAGTTTCTTCATTGTGCGGATATTTGTGGTTAGTAAATGCAAATATAATTAAAAAAACAATTTATTAACATTATAAATCGTTAAAATATATTATTCAAATTGAATAACACTAGTACTTTCTACTGTAATTAGCCCCTTTTCGTTGCATTTTTCCATCATTTTTTTCAAAATTTCCAGAAATTCGATGATTTTTTTCTCTGAATCAATAATTTCTATGACAACCGGCAGATCCTGAGAAAGGGCAAAAAACCTAAAACTTCTTATTTGACTTTTTTCACCATACGACATTATGCCTCTGTATACCGTGGCGCCAGCCATACCTGATTTTTTTGCTGCATAAATAATTGCTTCATGCAGTGGTGTATGCCTGTACATGGCATTTTCTCCAGTAATTATACGTAATTTTTTTTTAGAATTATACTGCATCTTAGCTATATTTGATTCTGCCTGTTCAAGCACACTTTCAGGCGTACTTCTTCATCGGGCAATTACGAAAAAAATCTTACTGCTAATATGCCTGAATATAAGAATAATAAACCAGAAATCACAGAGGTTGCTGTATATAAAATTGTAAATAAAATCTGGTTATGTGCCAAAAGCTGATAGTTATCCAGCGAAAAAGAAGAGAATGT
Source organism: Salinivirga sp. (assembly GCF_035268865.1). Taxonomy (GTDB): domain Bacteria; phylum Bacteroidota; class Bacteroidia; order Bacteroidales; family Salinivirgaceae; genus Salinivirga. The sequence continues at coordinate 28,702 of NZ_DATFKB010000016.1, forward strand.
GGTAAACCCACCACAAAAACCTATAGCTAAAAAATTACGCCAAACAGGAGATAAGTAGTTGTGGCGCACCGAGAGTGCAAATACCACCCCAATAATAAAGCTTCCCAGAATGTTTACTATAAGTGTTCCCCATGGAAAAGAGGAGGTCGCCTGTTCTTGTATAACTTTTTGCAATAAGAAGCGGCTAATGGTGCCAAGAAAACCTCCAAATCCTATAATAATTATTTTAATGAACATTTTAATTAAAAATGAAAAGCGGATTTAATCAAATCCGCTTTTTCATGAATGGTTGTGATTTTATACTTTTTGGATTTCCTGAACTACTTCCTGTCCTTTTGTTATTGCTTCAATATTGAGCGGAATGAGTTTGTGGTATCGTTCGGGAAGTGATTTTTCCAATCCTTTCTTAACATTTTCAGTTTTTACAATGGGTTTTACCTTTAAGAAAGCTCCCAGAACAATCATGTTAAATGTTTTGGGATTACCCATTTTAGCAGCTTCTTCAGCGCCCTCGATTTTATATATGTTAATGTCTTTTCTCTTGGGCGGGTTCACTATACCATTTGGATCGTAAAGTAACAATCCACCGGGCTTAACTGCTTCTTCGAATTTGTCGAGCGATTGCTGGTTCAGGATAATGGCCGTGTCAAATGTATTCAGTATGGGTGAACTAATTTTGTTATCGCTGAGGATAACAGTAACATTGGCTGTTCCGCCACGCATTTCAGGGCCATAAGATGGCATCCAGCTTACTTCCTGATCTTGCATAATTCCTGAATAAGCAAGAATTTTACCCATAGATAGTACGCCCTGACCGCCAAATCCAGCTATAATGATTTCTTCTTTCATTTTCTTTTAATTTTGGTGATTAGACACTATTCGTCTTTAAGTGTTCCTTTTTCGTAATAAGGGAACATGTTGTCTTTCATCCATTCATTTGCAGCATCAGGAGCCATTTTCCAGCCTGACGCACATGTTGAAACTACTTCGATGAATGAAGTACCTTTGTGCTCACCGGCATTGTCGAAACCTTTACGAATTGCTTTTTTGAGCTTTCGCACAGCACCGGCAGTTTCAGCCGACTGGCGGGTTACAAAGCATGTTCCGGGTAATCCGGCCACAATTTCTGTCATTTTTAACGGATTTCCTGCAAGTTTAACATCACGACCGAAAGGGCTTGTAGATGTTGCCATGCCGGGAAGCGTTGTGGGTGCCATTTGACCACCTGTCATTCCGTAAATACCATTGTTGATGAATACCACAACAATGTTTTCGCCACGGTTGCAGGCGTGCAAAATCTCAGCTGATCCAATAGATGCCAGGTCACCATCGCCCTGATATGTGAATACGTACTTGTCTGGCATTAAGCGTGAAACTGCTGTTGCAACTGCAGGGGCTCTACCATGTGCAGCCTCGTGCCAGTCAATGTCAATATAGTTATAAGCCAATACTGAACAGCCTACTGGCGATACGCCAATGGTTTTGTCCTGAATGTCTTTTTCTTCTATCACTTCAGCTATAACTTTATGTACAACACCATGTGTACATCCCGGACAATAGTGCATTACATTGTCGGTCAGAACTTCGGATTTTTTGTAGACAAGGTTTTCTTCCTTGATAATATCTTTTACATCCATGATTGCTTAGCCTTTAATAATTTTTTCTTCAAGTGCGTTTACAATTTCCTCAGGACTGGGTATTATACCACCAAAGCGTCCGAAATGCTCAACAGGTATCTTACCGTTAACTGCAAGTTTAATGTCCTGAACCATTTGACCAGCGCTCATCTCCACACTCAGCATTCCCTTTACCTGATCGGCAAGTGAATTTAGCTCTTTATTAGGGAATGGATAGAGCGTTATGGGTCTGAGCAAGCCAACTTTTATACCTTTATCGCGTGCCATTTCAACAGCTTTCATACAAATTCTTGATGAAGAACCATATGCAACAAGCAGGTACTCTGCGTCATCTACCATAGTGGTTTCATAGCGTACCTCATTGGCTTCTATTTCGCGGTATTTGTCTTGAAGTTTATGATTGAATTTTTCTTGCAGCTCTGACTGGAGTTCTAGTGATGTGGCAACAATTTTATCACGGTTTTTTGTTTTTCCGGTTGTTGCCCAATCTCCGTATTTTTCTATAATCTCTTCTTCGGTAAGGCGTGTTTTGAAGTCTTTTAATTCAACCTTTTCCATCATCTGTCCAATCATTCCATCGGTCAGAATCATTGAAGGATTGCGGTATTTAAAAGCCAGGTCAAGTCCATCTTCAACAAAGTCAGCCATTTCCTGCACTGAATTGGGCGCTAACACGATTAACTGATAGTCTCCGTGCCCGCCACCTTTGGTAGCCTGAAAATAATCCGACTGTGCTGGTTGTATTGTTCCTAAACCGGGGCCACCACGTACAACGTTTACAATGAGTGCAGGTAGTTCTGCTCCGGCCATATATGATATTGCCTCGAGTTTAAGGCTGATACCCGGGCTCGACGATGAGGTCATAACCCTTTTACCGCAGGCTGCTCCGCCATAAAGCATGTTGGCAGCTGCTAATTCGCTTTCGGCCTGCAAAACAACCATGCCTGTTTCTTCCCATGGTTTACGGGCCATAAGCGTTTCTATAACTTCCGATTGAGGTGTAATGGGGTATCCGAAGTATCCGTCAACGCCATAACGAATAGCTGCTTCGGCGATGGCCTCATTACCCTTCATTAATCTTAATTCTCCCATTATTTGAGCGTTTTAGTGTTTAGTGATTGATGATTGTAAATACATTGTTATGCTTCTTGTAATTTAACCTTATAAACGGTTATTACATTATCGGGACATACCAACCCACAGTTGGCACATCCGATGCAAGCATCAGGATTTTCCATGTAAGCGTAGTTGTAACCCTTTCCGTTTACATTAGGCGATAATGCCAATGTATTGGTAGGGCACTCTACAACGCAAAGGTTACATCCTTTACACTTTTCTGTATCTACAACGACTGCTCCTTTTACTTTTGCCATAGTAGTAGTGTTTAATATAGTTTTGAGTTACACAAATTTACTTATAATTAACTGATTTTTAACATTTCAAGAGTTTCTATTTCTCTGATATTCCCAATTTATCATCTTTACAAATAATTAGTTGGGGAAGTCTTCATGAAAACGTTTTAACCTGTACTCAAGGTCATCAAACTGCGACCTTTGAATTTGCGAAACACAGGCGCGTAATCCGTCTACATGTGTACTACCTGCCCCGCGCAGTGATATGGCACTGATACCATAATATAATAAATTTTCTATCAGTTCTCCGCCATTCATGCCGGGATAGGCGATGGTAAAGTAAAAACCATCAGCAAGATCCTGGTCCAGGTCTTTGTTATACACAATCTCGAAACCGTATTTTGTGAAGAGCTTTTTCATAATTTTAGCCCTTTCACCATACTCTTTTACCGGTTCAACAAAATTGAATTTACCATCGCTGGCAGCTTTAAACATCGCTGCCAGGGCATGCTGGCCTGAATGAGAAGCGCCTGAGCTGAGGGAATATAAAAGACGATAAACAATGGCATATCCAAATTTGTCAGCTCCAAATCGCTCTTGTAAATCGGGATATGACCGATTATACAACTTGTCTGATATGGCCATTACAGCCATTCGTTGACCTGCATAGCTGAATACTTTTGAGCTGGATATCAACATAATCCAATTATCTGTATAATTGGCAACAGATGGTTGGAATGGTGGTTGCCCCGGGGTTGAGAAGTCCTGGCGGAAATCCATTCCAAAATAGGCCAAATCCTCTATTACGATTACATCGTATTTGTTGGCAAGTTCTCCAATTATTTTGAGTTCTTCATCTGTCAGGCAAATCCAGCTTGGATTATTAGGATTTGAAAAAATAATGCTGTTGATATTTCCTTTGCTGAGAAACTCTTCTAATTTGTCTTTAAGTTTTTCTCCACGGTAATCATAGGCATCGAAAGATTGAAATTTGGCGCCTATAACTTTAAATTGCTGTTTTTGGATCGGAAATCCCGGATCGATAAATAAAGCTGTATCTTTCTTTTTGTCCATGCTGCTTACAGCCTGGAAAGAGGCGTATCCGCCCTGCATTGAGCCTGTTGTGGCCACGCATCCTTCAGGATTTATGTCGATATTCATAAAGTTTTTAATGAAACGGGCAGTTTCCTTTTTTAACTCCGGAATACCTTCAATGCTCGGATAATTGTTTGCTACACCGGCTTTCAGGGCAGCAATTTCGGCTTCTATACCGATTTTTTCGGGTGGCAAACCGGGAACACCCATTTCCATTCGGATGTATTTGTCACCTGTTTCTGCCTGTATCATATCCACGACCTTCACAATTTCGCGAATCGTGGCCTTGCTAAGATCCGGAATATTGAGTGATTCGATTTTGGACCTGACAACATCAAAGTTAATTGGTGTGTTTTTGCTCATGATGCTATTGTTTAATTTCTATTACCAAATATTGTGTGTTCGACCAGAACCTGGTCGGATCGATGATTTCTATACTGTCAAC
>NZ_DATFKB010000017.1:0-29398 GCF_035268865.1 Salinivirga sp.
CCATCATCATATGAAGCCTGCATTGCCTGCACAGGATCTTTAGAAGACTTCCCTTTTCCATGCACATAAAGGTCATAAGCAAGTTTGATGCGTTCCCAACGCTTATCGCGATCCATACCATAATACCGGCCTACAATTGAAGCTATTTTGGCATTGGTACCTTCAACCTCATTCTGAAGTTCCTGAATGAAGCCTTTACCGCTTTTGGGGTCGGTATCGCGGCCATCGGTAAGGGCATGAATATTAATATTGTCAATACCAGCCGCATCTGCCATTTTGGCCAACTTGTATAAATGTTTGTTTGAAGAATGCACACCACCGTCTGAAACCAGTCCTACCAGGTGTACGGCTTTATTATTTTCTTTGGCATACTGCCAGGCCTTTACAATCTCTTCGTTTTGTTCAATTGACCGGTCTTTTACAGCTTGGTTAATTTTCACCAAATCCTGATATACTATTCTACCAGCACCAATATTCAAATGGCCAACCTCCGAGTTTCCCATTTGACCATCGGGCAAACCCACATTTTGGCCTGAAGCCTGAAGTTGCGCATTAGCAAACTGTTTTGTGAGTTTATCCATATTTGGTGTATTGGCGTTATAGATTACATCAGATTTATTTTTCTTCCCGATACCCCATCCATCGAGGATCATCAACATTACTTTTTTGTTCATATGGCAAAAATTTAAATAAATTATTATGTTGGGTTTTGAACACCAACTTATTGTAGCAAAAGTAATTTTACAAATACCATGCTAAATACACAAACTGTAAAGAAACAGGAGCTAATGTATGTACTATATCTGCTCTATTAATCCGGTAAAGATTTTTGTCATTTGTGGTTCCACAGTTCCGGCAACATCCTGAACCTCATCGTGGGTTGTTCCTTTTTCAGGATCAGCTGGTTCTGAAACATTTGTAATAACAGACATTCCAAATACCTTCATACCCATATGTACTGCAACAATTACTTCCGGCACAGTTGACATTCCGGTTGCATCGGCACCCAAAATTTTAAACATTTTGTATTCTGCAGAAGTTTCAAGTGTTGGACCGCTACTACCAACATATACACCTTTCTGAAGTTTTATTTGCTCTTTATTTGCAATAATTTCGGCTTTTTTAATCATCTCCTGGTTGTAAGGCTCACTCATATCAGGGAAACGAGGTCCAAGCTCATCGATATTCTTACCGCGCAATGCATTCTGCGGGAAAAAATTAATATGATCATCGATGATCATCATGTCGCCGGCGTTAAAATCAGGATTTAAACCACCTGCAGCATTTGAAACAAATAATGTACCTGCGCCTAACTGCTTAATTACGCGTACGGGCAGTGTTACCTGATTCATCTCGTATCCTTCGTAGTAATGGAAGCGTCCCTGCATAGCAACAACTTTCTTACCGCCAAGGTCACCAAAGATCAATTGACCTGAATGTCCTTCTACTGTAGACACAGGAAAACCGGGAATATCGCTGTAAGGAATCTTCACACTATTTTCAATACGATTTCCAAAATTCCCTAATCCACTTCCAAGGATTATACCTACTTCTGGTGTACCATCAATCTTTTCTTTTACAAACTCCGCTGCTTTGTTAATCTTCTCTAACATATCTTATTGTTTTATTTTGTGCAAATATATTGAAATCTCAGAGATTTCTAGCCTGAATAATGGTATATTGAGGCACAAAATATGCAATAAGCCCCTCAGAAAACCATCTGATATTTAACCTGCAAAACAACATATAAGATGCCTTACGCGTTAAGTATTTATCAAAAATATATCATTCGCTTATGAAAAAATTATATCTCAGTTTGCTATTTTTTTCGGCAGTGCTTTTAAGTCAAAACACCAATGCCCAAAATCAGAATATTCCTGTTTTAGCTAGTATTGTAGAAGAAGTAAATCAGGACAGCCTCACCAGCTATATTGAGGCGCTTCAAAATTTAAAAACACGATATGCTTTAGCTGACAATAGAAAAGAAGTAGCCCAATGGATTCAAAGTAAATTCATTTCATTTGGATACAACGATGTGGTACTGGATTCTTTTAACATTAATGAATATGGCGAAGAAACGGTACAATATAACGTAATTTGCAAGGGAAATAACCCTGAAAGCTCAAAAGACTACGTATTACTTGGTGCACACCATGATGCCATTACCTATGTAAACCCTGCAGACTCAGCACCGGGGGCCGATGACAATGCTTCAGGTACAGCAGCCGTATTAGAAGTGGCCCGGGTATTAAAAGTCCATGGAACAGCAACAAAAATTCCGTTTCACTTTGCCACATGGGCTGCAGAAGAATTAGGCCTTCACGGTAGCGAAATTTATGTAGAAAGACATAAAGCCATGGATAGCCTGCCTCTTTTTTATTTTAATCTGGACATGATTGCCAATAACGTGGCCGACAACCTCTTAATGAACTATCAGGCAGATGCTGAGTTGCGAAGCCTTGTTGAAATTACAGATAATTACACAGAAATCATACCCACACCGGAAAGTTCAGGAGGTGGCTCTGATCACTTACCCTTTAAAAACGAAAATGTACCTATAATTTACTACTCCGAATACCACTTTTCAGATGTTTACCATAGCGAAGCAGATATACTGGCAAACCTGGAAATGGATTATGCTACCCAAATTGTTAAAGGTGTGGCAACATCATTTTACTATGGGGCCAATGCACAACCACAATTAAATATTGAGGCAGTTGTAAATGGTGGTAATGGTACTGATTTTATTGTAAACTGGACTCCGCAAGACGAAATAGCTTATTACAAAATTGATGTATATGCACAAGACTCACTCCTAAAGAGTATCAACACCGATTTTGACAGTCTTTATATTGATGACCTGCCGTTAAATGAAACTATATGTTTTGACTTATACAGCATTGGTTCAGACAGTATTCCGGGACTAAAAACATCCGCATGCATTGACCTAAGCGCCGTACCTGATGCACCAATTGCTTCATCCGAAATGGAGTTACAACAAATCACATTAAACTGGTCAAATTCGCTTCCGATTGACGCACATACCATGCACATTGAGAGAAAACCAGATGGTGGTTCAACTTACAGTCTGGTTTCAGAAACAGATCCGGCCAACGGAAGTTATAGTATTAGTGATCATCCGCTGGGCATCTGGACCTATAAATTCACGCTGGAAGACAATGAAGGATTAATTTCAGACTCCACTTTAATTAAGGTATACAGTACAGACTCTGAAAATGACATAATGGTTGTTATAGGAAACATGGGTGGCTACGGAAACCCCTCGCTGGAGCAGGTCATGTCATTTTACGACAGTATAATGCCTGAGGAAAACCACTTTGTATTTAGCTCCCTTGCTGATGCGGCATATTTGCCCATTTTAGATAATATGAAGACCCTGATATGGAATTCATTCTGGACCAATAATTCTGACTTTTATGAAAACCTTGATTTAATTCAGAATTTTTTATCAGAAGGAGGCCAGCTTCTGGTCTTTGCCAATGAAATATACGAGCACACCGATCCGGACTTTACGGGTGAAGAAACCTACGCTCCCGGGCAGCTGATATACGAAATGGGCATTAGTGAAATTATCCCAAACAACGATGCCAGGCTCAGACAAATGAGGCATGCACAGGGTTTACTCATTGATGTAAATGCCAGCAAATTACCCGACAGCTACGAGGGTGCAGTGCCAAACATTGAAGCTTTAGTACCAACTACTTCAAGCGAAGTTGTATTGACCTACCATAGCTTAACTGACCAACCTCCCACCAATGCGCTTGACGGAGAAGCCATTGCAGTTAAATCGGCTATTGATTCGGCACTCATTATTGCATGTAATGTGCCGCTTTATTACTTTAACACAAACCAATCAAAAACCTTAATCGAACAATTACTTGCGGAGCCTTTACCAAATGGTATTTCAAACCAGGTGGAATTTGAAAACGCCTTCTCCATGCACCCCAACCCGGCAACCAATCATTTTGAAATAATCAATAATGGCAAAACCTCACTAATTGGCGATTTGAAAATATATGACTTGAGTGGCCGAATTTTAAAAGCATCTGCAATTAATTTAGCACAGGGAGATAAGGCATTAATTAATACCCAGGGAATAAGTGCGGGAATTTATATCATTTCAATCAGCGGGCAAACCCATAATTCGCGGAAACTCATTATCAGATAGGCTATAAAGAAAAAGGCGAAGTATGAACTTCGCCTTTTTCGGGTGGTGCCACCCGGGATCGAACCAGGGACACCAGGATTTTCAGTCCTGTGCTCTACCAACTGAGCTATGGCACCGTTTGCTTATTCGAAAGCGTTGCAAAAGTAGACGTTTTTTATTACTCAACAAATTTTTTCACAGAAAAAATATGAGTACAAAAAACAGAAACTTCAGACGAAAACATAAGCCCCTATATAACAGCAAGTAAACCATATCGGAATCTATACGTTACTTGATATTTAAATTCAGTCTAAATTCTTGTAGAAATGTGAATAACTATTGAAAACCTCTCTGCCAGTTAATCGTTTTTAAAACTTTGAAGTTATATTTTTGTAAGTTCAGACTATAGTTAAAACGAATAAACGACATAGATAAATTGGGACAGAAAGCAGTACAAACTCCATTAATGAAGCAATACTACCAGGTGAAAAACAAATACCCTGATGCCATATTGCTTTTCAGAGTTGGCGATTTTTATGAAACATTTGAGCAAGATGCCATTAAAACATCAGAAATACTCGGCATTACGTTAACAAAAAGGGCTAATGGTTCGGCATCTTACGTTGAGTTGGCCGGATTTCCGCATCATGCACTCGACAATTATTTACCCAAACTTGTACGCGCAGGCGAACGTGTTGCCATTTGCGACCAGCTGGAGGACCCTAAACTGACTAAAAAAATTGTAAAAAGAGGTGTTACCGAACTTGTAACACCCGGTGTTTCGCTGAACGATAACGTGCTTGAACATAAAGAAAACAATTTTCTGGCCTCGGTCTTTATAGACAAAACCATTGCCGGAATAGCCTTTCTTGATATTTCAACGGGCGAATTCTACACTGCTGAAGGCAATTTTGAATATATCGACAAATTACTACAAAGCTTTGGCCCCAAAGAAGTGCTTTATGAAAAGCAGAAAAAAGAAAAATTTTACGAAACTTTTGGTTCCAGACATTATTTGTACCCCCTTGATGAGTGGATTTATGAACACACAACTTCACGGGAAAGATTATTGAATCATTTTGAAACAACCTCATTAAAAGGCTTTGGAATTGAAGGCCTCGACCGTGGTATATTGGCTGCCGGCGCCATCTTACATTACCTGGACGCCACACAGCATCACAACATTAAAAATATCACAGGCATCTCCAGAATTGATGAGGAGAAATACGTATGGCTAGACCGCTTCACAATACGTAACCTGGAGATATTTAATTCAATGCAAGAAGGCGGCAAATCACTCATTAATGTAGTAGATCGCTCGGTTTCACCCATGGGATCGCGACTTTTGAAAAGATGGCTTGCCCTTCCACTCAAACATTCAGGACCAATAGAAGAGCGACTCGACATAGTACAATATTTTATAGAAAACGAAGACCTTCATAATGAGTTAGAAGAGCACATCAGAAAAATAGGCGATATTGAGCGCCTGATATCAAAAGTTGCTGTAATGCGCATCTCGCCGAGGGAAGTATCGCAATTAAGAGCCTCCCTTCAGGCTATTGAGCCTGTTAAAAATATTTGCGATAATGCAAAAGATGCCAACCTTCGAAAAATTGGAGAACAAATAAACGTATGTAAGTCCATTCGCGAGCGACTCGAGAAAGAATTACAAGAAGACCCACCGGCACAGGTTAATAAAGGCAATGTAATTGCCGAAGGCGTGAACCCGGAGTTAGACGAACTACGTCAGATGTCGCAATCTGCACGCACTTACATGAATGAAATGCAGGAGCGCGAAATAAAAAAAACCGGCATTCCATCCCTGAAAATTGCCTACAATAATGTATTTGGCTATTATATTGAAGTTAGAAACACCCATAAAGACAAAGTACCAGAAGAGTGGATTCGCAAACAAACCCTTGTGAGTGCAGAGCGCTATATAACCGAGGAGCTCAAAGAGTTCGAAACTAAAATACTTGGCGCTGAAGAGAAAATTCTGGCCCTGGAAACAAGACTTTTCAATGAATTGATAATTGCTATGGGCGACTATGTTTCTCAAATACAAATGAATGCTGTACTTCTGGCGCGTATTGATGTGCTAATGGGCTTTGCCAGGCTAGCTGTAGACAACAAATACAACAGGCCAGGAATAAACGAAGGAAATGAGATAAAAATTACCAACGGTCGGCACCCGGTTATTGAGACGCAAATGGAAGCAGGTGAGGAGTACATTGCCAACGATGTTTTACTTGATGATAAAGACCAACAAATTGTCATTATCACCGGGCCTAATATGGCAGGTAAATCAGCATTACTGCGACAAACAGCCCTTATAACACTCCTTTCGCAGGTAGGTTCTTTTGTACCCGCTGAAAAAGCAGAAATTGGCGTGGTAGATAAAATCTTTACCAGGGTTGGAGCTTCTGACAATATTTCCGCGGGAGAATCGACCTTTATGGTGGAAATGAACGAAGCCGCAAGCATATTGAACAACATATCATCGCGAAGCCTTGTGTTGCTCGATGAATTAGGGCGAGGCACCAGCACTTATGATGGAATATCGTTGGCATGGGCTATAGTGGAATACCTCCATGAACACCCAAAACATAATGCAAAAACGCTTTTTGCCACCCATTATCATGAGCTAAATGAGATGGAGAAAACCTTTAAGCGTATTAAAAACTTCAATGTCTCGGTGAGAGAGGTCAACAACAAAATTGTTTTTCTACGAAAGCTTGTGCGCGGCGGCAGTGCACATAGTTTTGGTATTCACGTAGCTCAAATGGCGGGCATGCCCCCATCAGTGGTTCAGCGGGCCGAAAAAATCCTTAAAGAACTTGAAGAGGCCAGAAATGAAAAAGGTATGGGGATGCCAACAGAAGAAATTACCCAAAACCGCGAGGGCATGCAATTAAGTTTTTTTCAGCTTGACGATCCGGTACTGCAACAAATCAGAGATCAAATATCTAAGTTAGATGTAAATAATCTTACTCCGGTAGATGCTCTAAACAAGCTTAATGAGATTAAAAAAATTGCAGGTCTTTAATTTTACCGGTTATTCGATCACCATATACACAAAAGTTAAATTGAGTACGTGATAGGCAATTTCACCAAATGTAACCGGCCCGGACACATCGGCAATATTTTTTCCTTCGAGGCCAAAATTCACATAATTGAACAGACAATTGCATGAAAAAACGATATGCTCCCGGCTTGGTTCTTTAGCAATATGGCATTTAAATTCCCTGGCATAATCAAAATCTCTTGATTTAGCAACTTTATATGGTGTCTCAGGAAATACAGGAGCAAAAAGGTCTGCCCGCTGTCGATCTTTATCCCATATAGATCCAACATTAATATTAGCTCCGGCATAATTTGCTACCAGAGGGAGTGTTTCATCAATTTTATTCGTTTTTAGGTATTGATACAAATCAAATCGTTTTCCATCAATTACACATTCGTTATTGCCAAAGCCTTTCTGATCAAAATAAATTTCATCGCCACTACCCTGTTCATATACATTGATAGTTTCAACCCTGGCAACTTTTTCATCAGGCAACTTAGCATGCATTACCACAGCCTGATCAGTAAAGGACTGGTTGCCGGCATAAGTTTTAGGCTTTATTTTTCCAAAATCCTCATATTTTACTCCTGAAACCCAACCCACTACAGGATTCACATAAATATCCTCCCACTCTGGAGATTCCAGGGCATACCTTGACCAAACATCTGTTAAACCAGGTAGGATTAGAAATGAAAAACCGTTTTCATAACTTTGTTCTACAATATTATCAATGTTGTTAGCATTGTAATGTTTGATTTCAAAATCGGTAACTTTATCGGTAATGTCATTTACGTATATAAAATCTTCGGTAAACATACCCCCATCTTTAGTCATAAAATAAGGTATTGTTCCACCAACCCATTTTCCATCTGGCAATTGGTCAAGTTGTGATTCATCTCCGGCAAGCATTAATAGTTTTCCCTGCTCTATCATTTGAATTACTTCTTCTAGTCTGTAAAGTTGGTTAGACATTTTTAGTTGTTTTACATCAATTAAGAATTAAAAATTTTCTTCATATCCTTCATAACAGCATGCCTGTACTTTAAGCATAGTGCATAAATATCATCAATAGCTTTATCCACGGATAGCTTACCGGATTTTATATCTTTTGCAGTTTGGTTTACTTTAAGCTGCAAAACAAAATTCTCCAGGGAATATTGTTTTTCTCCTTTGACAAGATATTTCCACTCTGGGTGAGTCTTATCCGGTAACATAAGTGCAGTTCAATTTACATTTTATACATTATCATGACAATAACAAATATATAAAGATTATAATAAAAGGCAAGCAAACCTTGAACAAAGGTGGCAGAAAGCACAGGTAACAATTGCCTGATAAATCTATTTTAAAAGCTTGCCCAAAAACCAAGTGCAAACGTTTGCATTTGACACAATATTTTCAAAATCCCAGCGTATTATTATACACTTAAGCATTTTTTCGTTTACTCAGTTATAATCTGTTAGGCCTGATATCTAATGGAAACAAAAAACAACAAACATAGCAAAACCACTATCAATAACCAGAGTGCGATGACAAAAAAAAACGGCTTTGTCAATGTAATATCACTGGTTAATTGTACAATTTGCAAAGTAAGTTTGGCGGCCCTTATTTTATTAAGTTTTCTTGTGGTAAATCCGCAAAAACCTTCAAAAATAAATCACCAACCAGTGCAGGACAGCCTAAAAAATGTAGCTAAAGACACATTAATGTTTGGCCGTCAAATAAAGGGCTCCAGGGCAAGACCCGCTACTGCAGATCCTGCCGTACTAAAGCATTAATTTCCCCAAATTGTTCCATCATTTCTCTGGCCTCCTCAGGGAAGGTATTACTGGATTTATTGTATAACTCTCTTAACATGTACAGTTTCTGATATACCTCCATCGCCACACCTTGTCGTTTTGCAGGGGGCAGGTTTTTATACATGATAAAATAAGCATTAAGATCGTCCCTTAGATTTATCAGAAGATCTTTGGCTTTATCTTTATCTCCTGCTTTCATATAGGCATCAAACATATTGTGTCCCTTGTAACTCCATGGAATTTTTGATGTAGGCACTACTTCCATGGCTTTGTCGAGTACTTCAATAGCTTTTCTGTTTTCGTTGTCAGAAGCCAATTTCTTTGCGATATCGGAGAACATACCTCTGTAATCGAAGGTATAAAACATCCGTACATTGGTCCAATCCAGGTAAATATCGTTTGTAACGCCACCCCACTGAAATTGATTCATTATTAGTTCATGCTGATAATCGGCATTTGAAAACTTCCTGTCGCCGGTTTTATAGGGCATTAAACGGTAAAGCAACCCTTCGCGGTGCACGTAGGGAGCCAGACCAAGGTTGCTCACCATATTTCTATTAAGAAAATATATAGGTCTTTCCCAATCATTGTTTGCAATTATATCCAGAATAATAAGTTCATCGGCACTAATGGACTGAGCATTAATTCTGAATTGAATATTTGAAGGTACACTGTCGCGATTGAATTCATACCCCTCAGCTGTTTTAATAAAATTTGCCTTATCTACAGGTAAAATGATATTTTTAACTGGAATATAATTCCGTCTTGATCCATCGGCATAACCAACCTTTGTTTGAGATTTTTCACTCTTAACAAAATCAATTACCTGTTGAGCTGTTGCCGGTTTTTTTCGTTTTTCCATAACCGGAACACTCATATTCTTACCTGCAAGAAAGTCTTCTCCCTTGAATGTGGTTTCTACCAGACCACGTTGAACAAAGTTGGTATGTAATTGCCTTATATACCAGTTCGTTGGGAGGAAGGTTTTAAGAATTGGCAATACGTCAGTTCTATACTGCTCTACCTCCTGCATGTACCATACCGGGTAGGAATCGTTATCTGCAGCAGTGAACATAATGGCATTGGGCTGACAGGATGAAAGCATGTTACTGGCGTGGGCTTTTGTAGTGTAACGGCCCGACCGGTCATGGTCATCGTAGTTTTCGCTCAACAAATTACCCGGAACCAAAGCGCCTATTATAACAAATGCGGCGATACTAAATGGCTTTGCATAGGGCGATTTTTTAACCAATGTGAGTAATTGAAGCGCCCCAAGGCCAATCCAAATGGCAAAAACATAAAAAGAACCAACAAAAGCATAATCGCGTTCACGAGGTGTGCGCGGAATTTCATTCAGGTAAAACACAATTGCTGCGCCGGTGAGTAAAAAGAATGTAATTACAATTAATACATTGTTTTTATCTTTTCTCCATTGATAAATAAGACCGAGCAGCCCTAAAAGCAATGGTAGTAAATAATATTTGTTAGATGCTTTATTGTCTTTTAGGTGGGAAGGTAAATCTTCCGCAGGAATGAGCCGGGCATTGTCTATAAAATTTATACCACTTTGCCAGTTGCCATGCATTTTTTCTCCTGTACCCTGAATATTATTTTGTCGTCCAGCAAAATTCCACATAAAATATCGGCCATACATATAACCGAGCTGATATTTAAAGAAAAACCGAAGGTTATCTGCGAAAGTTGGCACTGTAATGGTTTTCATTTTTCCATCACGACCCTGAACGCGGACCTTTCGACCATCGATATCAATCCATTTTTCGTATAATCTCGCATGACCGGGATCAAGGCTGGCCATTCGCGGGAAAAATGTCTTTGTTTTTTCGTTAAACTTATACTCGGGAATCAACAGGTCTTTCACGTATTTATCCTGATAAAGCTTGTAAGTATATCGTTCCTCTGCATCGATTAACGGCGAGTTGTAGTTATTACCGTAAAAAAGTGGCCTTTTGGGATATTGCTCACGGTTAAGATAGTCAACAAGTCCGTAAATATTCTCCACATTATTAATATCGATATAAGGTTGTTGATTTGAACGAATAATGAGCATGGTAAAACTACTGTAACCTGCAAGCCATAGCGCAAAAGCCAGTGCAATAAAATGCAGGGTAATTTTACCTTTCTTACGGTAATGATGTATGGCGTACAAAACGCCTCCGGTCAGGAGAAAAATAAAAAACAGTGCTCCGCTATAAACCGGCAAACCAAAGGTATTAACAAAAAGCCTGTCTGTATGTGCTGTAAAGGCTACCACACCGGGAATAAATCCAAAAATTATGATAACCATTAATAAAACTGAAAGCGCAAGTGTAATGATAATGCCTTGTGTTGACCTTTCAAACTTTTTAAAATAATAAACCAAAGCTACTGCTGGCAATGCTAAAAGGTTAAGCAGGTGAATTCCAACCGAGAGTCCCAGTAAGAAGAAAATAAGCAATAACCAGCGATCGGCATACTGAGAATTATCCTGTTCCCAACGAATAATACTCCAAAACACGACTGCTGTAAATAAAGATGATGTGGCATAAACCTCACCTTCCACTGCAGAAAACCAAAAAGTATCAGTAAATGCAAAACTCATAGCGCCAAGAAAGGCGGCCATAGTGAGCACTTGCTGCAAGTATGAAGCAGAGAAATTATGATTTGTTTGTTGTAAAAGTTTTTGTCCAAACCAATAGATGGTGTGAAAAAGAAAAAATATGGTAAAAGCGCTGGCTGTCGCAGACAACAAGTTAATCATAAATGCAGCCTGGGAAGGGTCGAGGGCAAAAAGACTAAAGAAACGGCCCAATAACATAAAAACTGGTGCGCCTGGCGCGTGACCTACTTCCAGCCCATAAGCACAGGCAATAAATTCGCTACAATCCCACATACTTGTAGTGGGCTCCAATGTAAGCAAATAAACAATAAAGGATATAATCAATACCAGTAATCCACCTATTTTACGCGTCATAATCGTGTGTTTGAAGATTTAGTGCAAATTTATAACGATCGTTGGAAGTTTAAGTATAATTCATCGCTATTTTAATTTGATTTTAACTTTTAATGAATTAAAGCCTAACTATATGATCGGCATTTTCACTTAATAAAGGGTTGCTATCTGCAGCAATAATGGTGTGTCCCTTATGGATTAATGCGTCAAAAAATGAGATTAAGTTCATGACATTTCCCAAATCCAGACCTTCAGAGGCGCTATCAAACAAAATCACAGCATGTTCATTACCAATGGAGACAAACTTCTCTATAATTCCAATACGCTGTTGCTCTCCGCCTGAAAGTTTGTTGTAATCGCGGTCAGGCGAAAGGTAATCGAGGTTAATGGATTTAGCCAGGTCAATAAAAGCACGGCTTCTGGCTGACCAAATATCCTCCTTATCAAGCTCTGAAAGGGTTAAAGACAACCATTGTGCGATATGTTTACCCTTCGCGGTAAAATTCAAAATTTCGGGGTTGTAACGCCGACCTTCGCATTCGGGACACCTCTCTTCCACGTCGGGCAAAAAATCAAGGGAGGTTTTAATAATGCCTGCACCTTTACAAGCAGGACACTGAAACTTCTTTGAGTTATACCCAAAGTCTGCTGCTTTCAATCCGGCCTGTTTTGCAGCTTTAGTAGTTGAAAATACCTTTTTCAGATCATTTAAAATATTAGTCCTTGTGGCAATTGAGCTGCGTCCGTTTGCACTGCTATTAAAATCACCGGAATAAACCACGATACTATTTCTCATTCCGGACAAAACTTTATAAAGATGCTGTATCAGCTTTGTTTTGCCTGAACCCATTGGCCCTGCAATGCAATTCAAAGCGTTGTAATAAAAGGGCTGCTCCAACCCCTGAATTTTCTGCAATTTGTTTTTTGACTTTAGAGCCCTGATTTTTCTGCCCGAAACAACAATTTTTTCGTCAATTATTCTTTGTAAATTTTGTCCGGTAGAGGTATCAAACACAACCTCACCCCCCGAACTTCCGCTACCAGGTCCAATTTCTATAACACGATCAGCCACCTTTAACATCTCCGGATGATGGTCGCTGAAAACAATTGTGTTTCCTCGCACCTTTGCCAATTTAAAGGCCTTAATGAGGTGGTTCCTGCCGTTATTATCCAATCCATAAGAGGGTTCATCCAAAATAATACACATCCCACTAAGGCTTGATGATAGCAAGCTACTCAAACGAATCCATTTATGCTCTCCACCAGACAACATTGCGGCCGGGCGACCCAGGGGCAGTTTGCCAAGGCCTGAATCAACCATAAAGTGTGTTTTCTCTTTTATCTGATTCAGAAGTGGTCCTGAAATTTCTTTGAAGACGGGGTTTTCAATTCTATTGAGTAGTTCATTAAGTGTAAGTTCCATTATTTGGCCCATATGAAGGCCATCAAATGTAAACCGAAGCATTGAATCATTTAAACGATAACCGCCACATTGCGCACAAGGCTCATCAGTTAATAATTCCATAGCCAGCTTTCCCCTTTTTGAGGGAAAATGATTGCGGTATTCTGCTTCAATCATGTGGCACAAACCTACCCACCGATCGGTAAATTCATATACTCCTTTATTATTTTTCCTTTCAAAAGGCCATTTTACATAATACTGCGTATCAACAGTACCAAACAATATCTTTTGCTTTTCTTGTTTGCTAAACACATTCCATGGCCGCGCTAAATCTATTGAAGCCGAAGAAGCCATAGCTTCCAGAATCCACCGGAATTTATTTTGTGTTGAAGAAAAATATGTAACTGTTTTGTGATCATGTAAAGCACCATTGAGCAAAGGTTTGTCCGGATTTGTGATAATATCTTCAGGTTTACATACTTTTCTAAAACCGGAACCTTCGCATACACTGCACACCGAAAACTCATTGGAGGTAGAGAAATCTGCAGCGCTAGCCTGTGCACCATCCGGGTGTTTTGCAAACCGGGCAAATAAGAGCCGCAATAAATCATACAAACCACTAACCGAGGCGACGGTGGCTTTAATATCTGGCTTATGAAGTTCATTATTAACCGCTACAGTGGGCGTCATACTATTTACCTTGCCAATGTTGGCTGACGCTCCAAACTTCATCTGCAAACGCCGGAAACCAGCGAGGTTTTCTGTAAAAATACGCTGACCTTCAGAAAGCAATGTGTCTATTATAAGCGATGTTTTGCCACTTCCCGACGGGCCGGTAACAGCTAAAATTTGGTTGAAAGGAACTTTAAGATCAATGTTTTTCAGATTATTTGTAGTGACATTTTTTATATCGATAATAGGTATCTCAGAGGTTTGTGCCGGCTTTGTGAAAGTCCTTTTTGTGTTTTTCAAAAATTGCTGAGTGGGAGAATTATTACCTGATAAGAACGTTTTTGCAGGACCACTAAACAAAGACTTCCCTCCCTCTTCGCCACCTTCCGGACCCATATCTACAACCCAGTCCGCTTGTTGTATAACCTGAACATCATGCTCTACAACTACAAGGGTATGTCCGTTGAGCAAAAATTGTTTTAAAATTTTCATTAAGCGATCAATATCAGATGCATGCAGGCCTGTGGTAGGTTCGTCAAGAACATACAATTGTTCAGACTTTACCGGACTTTGAAGATATTTGGCCAGCTTGATGCGCTGCGCCTCACCACCCGACAAAGTAGTAGATGGTTGCCCCAATTGTAAATAACCGAGTCCTAAATCAATCAACATCCGGAGAAATCTCTTTATTCGTGTTTCTGTATTAAAAAATGCATGAGCTTCCTGAACATCCATTCGCAAGATTTCATGAATGTTTGAACCCTTATATTTAACCTTCAGTATATGGTCATTATATCGCGCACCTTTACAAACAGGGCAGGGTTGTACCAGATCTTCAAAAATGTGCATCCCGGTGACATAACTCCCTGATCCAAGACATGCCTTGCATTGGCCCTCCTTGTTGTTAAAAGAAAAATCTTTGGCTTTTAATCCTGCAGCATTAGCAGTGTCGGTGGCAGCAAATAATTTTCGAAGTTCATCAAAGAGTCCTGTATAGGTAGCCGGATTGCTCCTTGAGGTTCGGCCAATGGGCTTTTGATCGACGAAAATTACATTTTTAAAATGCCGGGATTTCAAGAGTCCGTGATAAACCAACGTGCTTTTGCCAGCTCCAGAAACACCTGTAATTACATTCATGCCATTGCGGGCAAATACAAATTTCTGTCTAACAATATTATTTGCCCGTTCAATGTTAATTTCAAAAGTGGATACTGTGCCGCCTTTATGAGCATTTACAGATATTTGGTGTGTCTTTATTAAACTTTTTGCCGTAGGGCTATCCTTGATCTTTTTCTGAATAAGTGCTTCAGGTGAACCCGAGAAAACCACCCTCCCGCCATACTTACCCGCTCCGGGGCCAAGTTCTATTAAATGCTGCGCAGCCCTTATTATAGCCTCACTATGCTCAACAACTACTACAGTATTGCCATGCGCTAAAAGGCTGTATATGTTTTCTATAATCCGGTGCACATCACGGGGATGAAGCCCAATTGACGGTTCATCAAAAAGGTATAACACACCAGTAAGCCCGTTATAATTAAGCTGTGCAAGACGCATGCGACGCAACTCTCCCTGCGAAAGCGTTTCGCTTAATCGGTCGGGTGAAATATGGCCAAGGCTCAGGGCAATCAATTGCTCAAGTCGATCGGCAAGCAGTTTTACCAAATCTTGTTCGCCCTGTGAGTTACACCTTATTTGCTTTATAACACGAAAAAGTTCTGCAAACGGGCGCGATTCATATTCAAACAATGATTCATTGTGCCAGCTCACCTGTCGGGCGGTTTCATTCAAACGCGCGCCGCCACAAGCAGGGCACTTACGTGCTGAAACAAACTTCAAAATATTATCATTACGATCGCGACGCAAAATTTCTTCCATAACCGGCAGAATCCCTTTATAAAATCCTTCATCACGGGGTTTGGCAGTCATACCCGACCACTTCATTCTTGATTCCAGCGAATGCTTACCGTACAAGACTTTTACCTTCTTGCTCCCATTCAGCACAGCATACTGTTGCCCGGCTGACAATTCACTCCAGGGGGTATCCACATCAAACCCATGCGCATTGCACACTTTATTCAATTCATCAATTGTAACCTGGGAGTAAATAGTATAACCATTGGGAAGTGTTATTTTTAATGCCCCATCCCTGAGTGTTTTTGTTGAATCGTCGATAAGTTTATCTGCATCAATAAACTCTTCAATACCGAGCCCTTTGCATTTCGGACACCAACCCTGTTCGGTATTGAACGAAAACTGACTACGGGTCAGAGCAAGGTTTTGATCGTTATAACGCGCAAATAATTGACGTAAAAAAGGAAGTAATTCGCTAAAAGTACCAGCAGTAGACCTTCGGTTAGCCTGCACATGAGTTTGACCAACACTAAGAACCGGTAATAATCCATTTACATCTTTTACATGCGATGGTCTGACCTTACCAAGTTTTGACCGGGTATAGGCTGAGAATGTTTCCAAATACATGCGCTGCCCCTCACGCTGCAAAACATCTCTTACTAAACTGCTTTTACCACTTCCGGAAACCCCTGTAATTACAGTAAATTTGCCCTTTGGTATTTGAAGATCTATATTTTTCAAATTGTGTTCAGCGGCTCCAATTATTTTAATATCATCCATGATGCCGGAATTTGGACCAAAGATAGGGCTTTGAATTAAAATCCGCGTCCCCGCCAAAAAGAAGCCTTAATTTTTATATTTTAGATGAAAAATTATTCATTATAAACTCATAGCAAGCGAAATCTTTTTTAAATAGTGTCAGCAAGAAAACCCCTTGATTTTGTGTCTTTGATAAGAAAGCGTCAAAGACAAGGATTTCTAAGCGCTTGAAACCAAGGGGTTTACAGTCGTAATCGACTGTATCAAAAACGAGAACCATTAGCTCACGAGCAACGCGAGTAATAACGCAGTATTTGGCGTTTTCTTGCAAAGACTAAATAAATGCATAAAACCAAGCTACAAAAATCACAATATTTAAAACGCAACGAATGAAAATCCCTCTGGTCTATACTACCATCAAAAGATTATTGGTAATATTAGCGCTCTTTTTGTCGATTGATGCAAGTGGACAGCAACCCATTTTTAAAAACTATTCCATAGACAACGGACTCCTCAGTAATGAGGTTTATCATGTGATACAGGACCAGAAAGGCTACATATGGATTGCCACCGGACAGGGTGTGAACAGATATAATGGTTACAGTTTCAAAAATTATAATCAACTGGATGGCCTTCCGGACAATACTGTTTTAGAGTTATTTGAAGACCAAAAGGGCCGCATTTGGACGGTAACGCTTACCGGTGAGCTGGCCTGGATTAAAAACGATACAATTAAAATTTATCCATATAATGATATAGTATTTAAGCATAACACTGAAAAAAGACATCCCATTAAAAAAAGTTTTTATGTGGATTCACTTGATAATGTTTATATTAGCTTTTATGACAATAATCCTATAAAAATAGATGCATCTGGAAGTGTTGCAATGTTGAAATCGCCTGAGCCGAACACATCCATAATTGAGACAATCACAAATGACAAAATAATTTTTGGATGTATTAAAACCCCAACAAGCCTGGTACTTAAAAACCCTGTAATAGACAACAAATCACATAACCTTACACTGAGAAAAGGCTTCAGATCAGTCAGCTGCAGATACAAACGGAACATCTTATATTCCGACCTAAACAGACTTTACTATTTTGATACATCAGGCAAACTGAACAGTCATAATTTTGAAAAACAAATTCTCTGGATTTCAGAGGACAGAAAAGGACTGCTTTGGATTAGTTTTTTGGATAATGGCGTTAAAGCATACAACAACTTTAACTTTTCAGAATCCGTGTATCATTTTTTACCTGAATATGATATTTCTTCAGTAGCATTAGATCATGAAGATGGATATTGGTTTACAACACTTAAAAACGGAATCTTTTACACCCCATCGTTACAGCTTAAAAAACTCACACCTGGTAAAAATGGCGTGTCGGAAAATATTGATAACATTTTATCTTTCGATGAAAAGGTATGGTTTAGCGGAGGATCGGGCAAATACTTCACCTATGATTTCAATAAACTGGAAACTGTAAACTACGGTAAACCAAAAAATTTTGGACACAGTAAAATGTTAAAAGCATTTGGAGATAGCATCATTCTAAGTGAATTAAATAAAGGTACTTTCTTAATTTACAAAAATCAGTTCAAAAAAATTAGCGAACGATATTTTTCTGATGCCATCAGATTAAAGGACAACAATATACATCTATTCTACAGACGAAAATCTAAAAAAATAAATACACCTTATTATACGATAACGGAATATACTAATTTTTATGAAATATATACCGTTCAGCTATACAAAGACAATGAAGTATGGCTGGGAACTGACAGGGGATTGTTTCGGCTAAACCTGAAAACA
Organism: Salinivirga sp.; assembly: GCF_035268865.1. Lineage (GTDB taxonomy): Bacteria > Bacteroidota > Bacteroidia > Bacteroidales > Salinivirgaceae > Salinivirga. Next base: position 18,489 of record NZ_DATFKB010000017.1, read on the forward strand.
AAAGAGATTAAAGAAATAAACAGTAGTAAACTACTGAGAAACAGGATCAATGTAATTTTAAAAGATAGCAAAAACAAACTATGGATTGGCACGCAAGGTAGTGGTCTTATAAAATATGGAGATACCATAGAGGCACATTATAAGAAAGAAGATGGCTTATCAGGAAACTCTATTAATGCCATAAAATTAATCAATGATACTTTATGGGTCGGAACTAACCATGGTATTACAAGTGCAGCATTAATCAATGATTCCATTCAGAAGACCCGAATTACAAACATTACAAAAGGTCATGGGTTACCAGCCAATGAAATTCATGATATTGCTTTCCTCAACAACAGTGTTTTTGCCGCAACAAATAAAGGGGTGGGCTTTTTCCCCAGAAATATCCACTCACACTCATCCCCGTTATATATTACCAATTTTAAAATATCAGGTAAAGATACAGTACTGCTAAAAAACTACCAATTACAACATGATCAGAATTATATTGAAATATCATTCGTTTCTATCAACTATCAGCGGAATAAGCCAATTGAATATTATTTTTTGATGGAGGGAATTGATAAAAACTGGCGTAAAACCACAGATCTTAAAATACAATATCCATCGCTGGAGCCCGGTTCATATAATTTGCGCATCAAAGCAGTTAACAGCTTTGGAAAAACAAATTCTGACGAAGCTCAAATATCCATTACAATAAAAAAACCTTACTATCAAACGTATTGGTTTTATACAATTACTATTCTACTCATTTTATTAATAATTTTTACTGTTTTTCATATCATATTCAAATTCAGACTTAACGAAATAGATAAACGAATTTCGTTAGAAAAGGAACTGAATAAATCAAGACAGCAGGCATTAAGCACCCAGATGAACCCTCATTTTATCTATAATTCGCTGACGTCGGTTCAGAACTATATTTTAAACAACAATGCTCTAAAATCGAGTGAATATTTATCGAAACTAGGTGGGCTGATGCGCAGAATGCTGGACAATTCCCAACACACCTACATTACCTTGCAAGAAGAGGTAGAAGCGTTGCAACATTATGTAGACATGGAGCTGTTACGATTTCACCACGATTTTAATTTCGAGCTTGATATCGACAAACAACTGAATTTGCATGAAATTTATGTACCACCCCTATTTTTGCAACCATACGTTGAAAATGCCATACACCATGGCTTAAGATTAAAAAAAGGCAGCAAACAACTCAAGGTTAACATATTTAACAGCAATGAGCAGGTAAACATACACATTGAAGACAATGGTGTAGGCAGAAGAAAATCGAAAGAGATACAAGAAAACCTGAGAAGCATTCACAGATCGCAAGGCATGCAAATAACAAAGAAAAGACTAAAACTCTTCAATAAACTTTATAAGAGTGAATTTAAAGTAAGTGCATTCGATGTAAACCCAGTAAATCAGGATACAGGCACAAGAATTGAGATAGTTTTTTCACCATTTTAATAGTTCAAACATAAATGGACCCCGAACAATTAAAAGAAATACTTCTTAACAATCTGTCGAAGGAAACCAAAAAGTGGGCAGCAAATATTTGTGTAAAGCAACCAGCTATGCTGGAGCAGGTTTGGCTATGGCTAAAAACAGCGGACGATCCCTTAAAATGGAGAGCTTGTTGGATATTCGAAGAAGTGTGCATTCAACACAATCATATAAAACACCAATACCTTGAAAAAGTTGCAAAACTCTATACTAAAACCTCACACGAATCGCTGCAGCGCATGTTAGGGAAAATACTCACCAGTACCAACGTACCTGATGATTACGAAAGCATTATACTCAACACAGCTTTCGAAAGATTTCAAGATCCTCAGAAAGCCATTGCTGTGAGGGTTCATGCCATGCAAATTGCTTTTAACCTGGTCAAAAAGTACCCGGACCTGAAAAACGAACTAAAAAGCACTATCCAGCATTATTACGATACCGGGAGTCGTGGTTTTAAATCAAGAGCCGGAAAACTACTTGCCCAACTATAATCAACCAGTATCAACAAGGCGGAACTTAAAGCTAAACCCAAAGTTCAGGACTGTAGTTTTATAAGGTGGTGACATTTTGGGCTCGGTCATGGTGTAATCCAGGTAACCTCTTAATTCTAGATTTTTCGAAAAACGGTAATTGGCGGTAAAACCGAATTTATAGACCAGTTTGCCATCTACCAATTCTGTAAAATCGCTGTCAGGCTTGTGCACATATTTTACATCATCAGCAACACTAAAATCGGCCCGGAGCTCCACAGGGCTGTTAAACTTACGCTGACCACCTCCCCTTGTACGAAATACAAGTGTAAGATTATCGAACCGGTAGCCACTTCCTATTACGAGTTCATTTCTTCGTGATTCTGCAACGTTATTATTTGATGTGTTGAGACTCAAAGTTCGGCGTTTGTTAAATGCCAAACGCGTGGTAACATTACTTTTCCAGGTCATATTAACCTCAAAGAAAGGAAGAAAGTCTTCACTGATTGTAATTTGACTTATACTATTTCTGGTAACAAAAAGGGAAGTATCCTGTTGGCTTCTGATAAAAGACAACCCATCGTTGTTAGGGTCATTTTCGCTCAGGTCGGACCATGAAGGATTATTTGTATATCCGCCCATAGTAAAAACAGCCTTATAACTGTGTTGCAATTTAAAGTTTCTGAAATTGTTTTTAAAAACACCAAATTGCATAAAACCATCATAGTCTATACGCCAGTCGGGACGCAATAAACTAAAAATTGGTCGCACAACGCTTAAAGCTACATTATTCACTTCTGTACCATCTACATAAGCAGCAATAAAAGCGGGCACTACTACATCCTGAGAATAGGATGGATATCCATCGGGATAACCCCCTTCTATCAAATCGTTGGGATCGTAGCCATTTACACCTGCTCTTTGTGCAGCCAGGCGCTGAGCAATTTTCTTACGGTTACTCAAAAATTCTCGGTATACCTCATTGGTGTATTCACGATCATCCATTTTATCAAAGGCCGAACTAAAAGTCCATACCGACATGCTCCAATTACCCGTAGAGCGCACTGAAGTAGGTGTTGATGGTTTAAAATCGTCATAGGTATCATTATAATAATAGCGGTCTGTATTCCGGGTGCGCGCCCATTGCGCTTTCAGCTTAATCTCCAGGCCATTCAGTGGTATGTAAGTTCCATTAATTGACATATTCTCCTGAAAGGTCATAGTATATGGTTCAATCAAAGTCGAATCAATATCATTTTCGAGCCAATCCTCTTTCAATGCACGTTCCATAAATTCTGGATCCGAGAGACCAAATACATATTCCCAGCCGGGTCTGGCGTCGTTTTCTCTAAAACTCATACCTAATGCGTTGGGAGCACTACTAATTCCGTGCATTATCGATCCGTTATTCTGCGTATAATCCATGCGTGCCGATTTAAGACCGGTTCCAATACGCACAAAATATTCCGACATAATCTGTAATGGTCCCTGACTACGTTGTTTTTCACCTGTCACAACAAGACTAACATCCTCCAGATTATTTTCTGGTTTTAATATAATTCTACGATCATCATCCACCTCAAAGCGCATCTCAACATCATTTCCTTCGGCATCTACCAGCTTTATGGTTACATCTTCGGTTCCTAACCTGTGAAAGATGGTTCGCTCATCACCGGCTTCCAGATCAAACTCACGCTTTTCATATGTTACTTCATACTTAATTTTTTCATCGAAGCGTTCTGCCAGAGGCTTTTTAAACTTACGGTGAATATCTGAAATGTATTGCGATTGTTTGAATAACCGATCAAAGGCCAAATTGGCTCCGCCATTAATGGTATTGTTGTTCTGTATGCTATGCCCGGGTTCAATATCGGTATTCAACTCAGGCCCCCTGGTCCAGTCGTAGGTACCAGTATATCCGGCTGTAGCATTTATCCATTTAAGTCCTGGAATTTTACTCAGTGGCAATTGATATGTAACTGCTATATTTTGGTTGTATTGGGTCATAGTACCCAACTGGTAAAACTCTTCCATGATATCATTCCTGATTGAATCGTATTTGGGCATCCCCCTTTCAACTTTCCCTTCCGGTTCATCAATGCGGGCTATGGCACTGGCATCAAAGTTTACTTTTATACTTTTAGACAGATTATAAACCAACCCATAGTTACGGTTCCAGGTGAAATTTTTATCATAGGTAGGCTGAAAGACCTGATCAGGAATATTCAGATTTCGCCTTTTCATCTTATTGTACTTACGTGAAACAACACTTGAAAAGCTCACCTGAGATGGAGCATAATTGATATTAAAATCTTTAATAAGCCCAAAATAATTACTATTGAGATCTGCATTTTTGAAAGGTTCCAAGGGCTCCGTGCGATTATTATAAATATAATTTATGGAACCAGTGTGTTGCTGCTGATTGTGATAAGCAAGGTTTACGTCACGGTTATAATTCTGATTATAAGAGTACGAGAATGACCAATTGTTTAAGTCATAGAAATGCGGATCTTTCTTTTGTTTGCCAAAGCGCACTCCGGTAAAATTTATGCTGCGTCGCATATTATACTTACGGGCAAGCTTTTTAAGCTCATCCTGTTCCGACGGGGAGAGGCCTTCCAGCGATTTATCAAATTCAATATCTTTGGCCAAAGGGTTATACTTTGGATTTGTAAAAGTCTCGGCATACCCTACATACATTGGTATTTTAACACCCATATCTTCAGGAAAAAACTGACCCAACTGTAAGCTGGTATTAACATCGTATTGATATATTTCATTCAACTGCCGCTCGTTTAGTTTTTGCTCTAATCCACCAAAACCCGGTTTTGAAGTAGCACCAGCCAAAGTTACAGTGCCAAGATCGGCCAACTGGGCGGTTAATCTGGCATTGGCAGCCCAGCCACCCTCTTCATCAAATTCGGTCAACCGCAGTTCATTAACCCATATTTCTCCGGAGTGAATTTGGTGATCGTTGCGTGGATTACGTACACCAATGGTAAATGTTACTACTTCGGCCAGGTTTGGGTTACCTCGCACTTTTACAGTATTCTTGCCATGTTGTTTAAGGTATTCAGTGAGCAGGCTCACTCCTGCTTCAGCATCACCAATAAGGTCGTTTCGCTCTTTTTTAGTATCGGTAAACACCGACAGTGGAATATTCAATTCGTTCTCGATTGGCCAAACTGCCTGCCTGTCCGACTCTGCACTTGTATAATTTCCGGGCGGGGTTAATACAACCGGTATCTCATACTCATAATAGTTTTCTTTAATGTCGGTACCCAAACGTACAAATACAGAAAGTTCATTATCCTCAAGGGGTACATCTTCGAGTTCCTCGGCATGAATATACATTTTCAGCCGTTTGTATTGCCGCATATCAAAGCGGATGTTTTTGTAAATAGCTTTTGCAAATCCGTCGGGCAGGTCTCTCACCTTCATACTGATGGATTGTTCGTTTAATTGCCGCATTTGGGAGTTCGATGGGTCAATTACACGGTCGACATCAGGAGGTAACACATAGTTAACAGGTGTGCGCTGCCCGTTTTCCTCCACATTTACTGTCCCAACGTCAAACTGGGCATTGCTCAGGTCGATATCATCGTCAACAACTTCGCCACCCTCTTCGAGCACGTACCGGTATTTGCGCCACTCACCGCGTATGAGATTCAACTCCGCAAATCTCAATGTAACATCCCGATTAAACCCTGTAAGGTACATCCGCATAAACCTGATCGACCTGAAATCGCTGATATTACCTTCCACAAAATCGGGGTCCCGCACTGGTACTTTGAATTGATACCAGGTAACTGTTTTCGATGAACCGTCAGGCATACTTACAGTTACATCGTTCTCGTCGACAATATATTTCTTGGCATTATCCAAATTTTCAGGGCTCAGGTCAATTTTATACTCGTAATATGCATCAACCTGATTTAGCGTATTATCGTTATTGATATCCTCATTATTGGGAAGCGAGGTTTGCATTTGCGACTCTGTTCCCGTACTTGCTGGTGAATTACCATGTGGATTGGTAAAATACCGGTAACGGTTAATTATGTTGTTGTTAAAAAAAGAATTCGATTCATAACCACCACCTTTATAATAATGGTAATCGTCCTGTGCCGGGTCATCTTCAAGCTCTGCCCGTGCTTCAGGTGTTAAATTAGAAAGAAACGCTTCGCTATACACCTGATTATCAACAAAAAACTCTCTTTCCCGGGTATTTGTCAAGCCATCGTATCCCACGTCCTGTACATCACGTCCTACATCATCGAAACCATCTGAAACCACCTGACGATTCGAAACAAGACCCCATGCTGTGGTATCTGTTCCATCTGTTGTTCCATTTCGGTCAAGACCATTCTCAAATGAGCGCCTGTAATCTTTCAGCACATCTTCAGAAATATTTCCAAGGTTTATAAAAAGTGCAGGGTCCGGGTCATCGCGTGTAATACCATCTTCTTCATCCTGCGCATAAGGATCCATCATCCAAAATTCAATAAACTCAATATTGGCTTCCTCAAAATCGCTGGTTCTCACATTACGCTGTATGCCGGCCCAACGTTGTTCCGGGTTGGTAAACTTACCCTCCTGATCAATATTTGTGGGATCATCATCGAAGTTATAGGGTCCGCGCTCATTAGGGAAAAAAGAGAGGTTAAATACGCTTAACGTATTATAAATACCTTGTTCTGGGTCGCGGTTGGGAAAAATCTGATTTTCTTTCACCTCATAAGCATTCAGATTTGAAATTGCTTCGTCGGAAACCGGTGTAGCACCTTCATAAAATGTTGGATCAATAAAATACCATGAAAGCTGTGCACGGTTTCGGGTATAGTTATAAATATCGTCACCAGTCGCAGTATAATCTTCATTAAACCGTTTCGGGGTACTGGCCAGGAACCAGTAATAAGGTTCTTTCATTGTGATATCGGCTGTAGCACCTTCGAAATCGTCAAGAAATGCTTCTCCCTTATGCTTAATTGCTTTGTTGTGTCCCGGAATCAAATGTGCAAATTCGGCTGTGGCGGTAATTTTGGATGGCGCCTTGGTCTCGATAAAAGGTAACTTGTCTACCAACTTCGTTAAGAGAGGCACCTCTTTTTCATAGTTCACATTAAAGCCCCAGATGGTATTTGAAATAGGCTCGTTACCAACATTTACCTTTTGGGTAAGTGGTCGCTCTGTAAGATTCAGCAGTGAACCTCCGAGTAATAAATCTTCATTTACACGATATTCCAGAGTGGTTCCCAGTAAAGTCTTAGATTGAATGCTGAACATTGTATTGCTTTCCAGTGAAATATTAATCGGGGTTTGACTTTGCAACAGACCCTCATCTAATATTTTCACCCGGCCCAGATAATAATCTACGGTATAATCGACACCCTCGGTTAATTCGCGCCCCCCGGCAGTAACTTTTACTGACCCTTTCGGAATATTAATCGCATTAAGTGGTATTTCGCTTCCGGCTGAAGATTTATAAGAACCCCCAATAGAAAATTTATTTTTTTCTGATATTTGCTCGGCAAATGTTTTTGTAGAATCATAAAGCTCATCATAAACAAACTGGTCGGCCTGTGACATGGCATCAGTATCGGTTGTATCGCCAAACTGGCGACGCAGGAAATTTCCGAATGGTTCCAGTACCGGGAAAATCACGTATCCTTTAGATGAGTTTATGGTAATGCCCTCGGCAAAGTCGAACATACCATCGCCATTTTCTACCCTTTGGTTCTGAGTATTTAAGCGGTCGAGATTCAAGACTTTTAGCAGGTTTTCACCACGCAGGTTTTCGTTCTCCGTTGGCAAAGAAAAAACATCGGTACCTATAGCTACATCGTTATACATAACGTTCAACATAAAGTCCTCGCGGCTGATGTTGTAGGCATCAAGCTTATAGATGTTTTTCATCATCAGATCCCAGGTGGGGTGATTGGGCGAAAAGCTGGTTGGTTTAAGCAATTTAACAATCAAAGTAGAATCAGAATCACCACCGCCAGTAGTCATTTCACCTACAGAGTATGATTCGCCCTGCACCTGTACGTCGTAGGCTACAGCTACTATTTCGTCTGAGCGCAGCTGGCTGTTAAGCGAGATATAGCCTAAATTCGGATTAAATGTGTATTCTGTTTGATCAAGCTTACGAGCACTTTCAAAAACCTCAAAATCGGTTCCGTTTTGAAAATTCATGGATTCTAACGAACCTACAGCTGATGCTATGTTGCGAATTCCACCATCATTGTTCACATTATTATAAAGCGTACCATTTTGTGGAAAAGAATGGGCTCCTGAGGGAGTGGCATTTTCGGCTAACTGACTAAAAGCAACTATATTGCGGGTGTTCTCCACCATGTTGTTTTTATTCAGCACCCATACTTCTATCCTATCCACACGTACATTAGAGCGTATGAGTGGATAATCTTTTAGCGCTTCCTCATAATTTTCACGAAAGTAGTGGGCGAGAAAATAGTGGCGATTATCGTCGTACTCGTTGGCTTGTACCTCAAAACGTCTTTTGGTTGCGCCGCCCTCAACGGTTATATTTTTTGTTTCACTTTTCTGTTGTGAAAAGAGCGTGGTAATATTCAATTTACCAAACTTCATCTCAGTAAGGATACCAAAAAGGTTCTGGCTTCCCTGGATGAGTGTACCACTTAGTGGCAACGATACGTTACCAGCTTCAATGCGTTGAATAATATCGTCTTCATTTCCCTGGTAACGAATATTCATTTCGTTTTCGAACTCAAAACTGGCCTCTGTATCGTAACTGAGTTTTAATGATAGGTTCTCACCGATTTTACCCGTTACATTCATTTGAATACGCTCGTCAAAATCAAATGTCAAATCGCTTCTTTGCTCTTCAGCCAGCTGCGGGTTATCGGTCTTATTGTATTTTAATCCAAAATCAAGTGTAGCCTCTCCACGCGGTTTAATGTCTATGGTATTGCTTCCAAAAATGGTTTCAAAAACTTTCGAGCCTATATGTAACTGGGGAATAAGCGCTCTTTTATGCTCAAAATTTTCGGAGCGCGCCCTTTGCTTCCAGTAATCGCGCTTGTAATTATTCAGGTCATATTCAAGGTAATCTTCAACCGAAAGGTACCGGGGTGCTTTATAATTGATTTTATCACCTAACTTATGACGAATGATATAGCGGTTATTATCAGGATCGTACTCTACTTCCTTTTTTAACAGATTAGGGGTTTCCATCATCAATGGCGAATGAAAACGCGTACTGTCAAGCAATAAACCTGATTCATCATTAAAATTATACGGCAAATTATAGGGATTTTTTCCCGTTGAATCCTCAACGGGAAATATCTCATTTTGAGCCGCAACTCTTTTAGTCGGCAACAAACCCAAAAATAGCAGTACAAGTACCGCAACTACACTATATCGTTCCAAGGTATTCTTTCTGCTTTAGATTTTTACAATTTTTTCAATGCTCGCTTAATAATCTCTTCAACCGATAAACCCGGCTCATTTTGTAATATTTGGCCTATTGCTTTCTCTACCGGCTTTTTGGAAAAACCAAGCATCATCAATGCAGATAACGCTTCTTCGTTATTTGTATTGCCTTCCGGCGAAATAAATTCTTGTGCTTCTCCTGTTTGTTTAACCTTATCTTTCAAATCTACTACAATACGCTCTGCTGTGCGCAGGCCTATACCTTTTATACCCTTCAATGCTTTTACCTGTTCCTGGGTAATGGCGCTGATAAGTTCCTTCGGAGGCATAGAGGAGAGCATCATCCGGGCTGTATTGGCTCCAACACCTGAAACACTTATCAGGTGCCTGAACAATTCACGTTCATCTGATGTAGAGAAACCAAATAATTGCTGATTATCCTCACGATAAATGGCGTGAGCCAACAAAGTAAACTCTTCTCCCGCTTTAAGCTCACTATACGTGGTTAACGAAATACTGAGCAAATAACCAACTCCATTAATATCTACAACACAGTTGGTGGGCGTTAAACTCGTAATTTTACCTTTGAAATAATCGAACATAACAATTGATTTGGATATACAAGAGGGCAAAAGTACGAAATTTAGCCTAATCATAAAAGAATGTAACCTATCAACAATCAATTACAAAAAGGAATGATATACGTCAATGCTTAAACAGAATTATTGGTTAGTTATGGGCAATTCACGAAAATGTTTTAAGTTAGCCGTAAATATTCAAAATGATACGCAGGTTACTAATTCTACAAATGCTTATTCTTGTTTTCTTCACCAGCCAGGCACAGGAAGAAAAAACCCGCTATTTTAATAAAGACCAGCTGGTGATAGAATTATTATCGAACCAGTGGCTTGATGCACCTGATGATGTGAAGCTGCATCCCCGTTCGCTGGCATTTAACCTGCAATTGATGTATAACCTGGTTGGCAAGAATTCCAATGTTGCCCTGGCTGCAGGTTTGGGTTTACTCACAGAAAATTATCAAATCGATGCTCTGCCAAAGCTTTCTGAAAACAAACTATCATTCGCATCGCTTGATAATGAACTGAATTACACGTCCAATAAAATAAGGTTTACCACGGTAGAAATACCAATAGAAATTAGAATAAGGAGTAACAGAAACAGCAGAAACAAAACCTGGAAGCTTTACCTGGGTGGTAAAGCTGGATATATGTTTCAAAGCATGCACAAATATAGTGGCGACGACCCTGTAAAACCAGACCAAAAATTGAAGCAAAAAACCTTCAACCTGCCCCACACAGAACAATTCACCTATGGCCTTACTGCAAGGTTGGGCTACGACGCAATAATGGTTACAGCCTATTATGGATTAACTAATCACTTCAAAAAAGATAAAGCGCCAGCTCTATATCCCTTTATGATTGGATTGACACTCTTTGTATATTAAAAAGCTGTTAAAAGCAGGTAAAAGAAACCCGCCTTTAACAGCCTGATAAA